>JAEWFU010000398.1 GCA_023388675.1 Pseudomonadota bacterium
AACGAGCGCGCGCCGCTTGAACTCGACCTGCCGGAGCGCAAGATCCTGCTCAAGGAAGACGGGACCGTCGATCGCGTGATCGTGCCCGACCGGCTGGATGCCCACAAGCTGATCGAAGAATTCATGATCCAGGCCAATGTGGCGGCGGCCGAGACGCTGGAGGCCAGGCGCCAGCCTCTCATCTATCGCATCCATGACGCACCGTCGCTCGCCAAACAGGAATCGCTGCGCGAGTTCCTGCAGACGATCGGGCTGTCGCTGGCGCGCGGCGCGCAGATGAAGCCGTCTTCCTTCAACGGCATATTGTCGCGGGTGGCGGGGTCCGACCAGGAGGCGCTGGTCAACGAGGTGGTTCTGCGCACCCAGAGCCAGGCCGTCTACGCACCCGAAAATATCGGCCATTTCGGGCTCAACCTGAGCCGCTACGCCCATTTCACCTCACCAATCCGCCGCTATGCCGACCTGATCGTGCATCGCGCCCTGATCGGTGCGCTCGGCCTTGGAAAGGAAGGACTTTCGAAGGCCGAGGAGGAGCGCCTCGAAGAGATTTCAGCGCTGATTTCCGCCTCCGAGCGCCGCGCCATGGCGGCCGAGCGGGAAACGGTGGACCGCCTGATCGCCGCCCACCTCGCCACGCGCGTCGAGGAGGCGTTTCACGGTCGCATCTCCGGAGTCACCAAGGCGGGACTATTTGTCCAGTTGCCGCAATACGGTGCCGACGGCTTTATCCCGGTGTCGTCACTGGGTGATGACTACTATATGTTCGATGAAGCCGCGCGCGCGCTTTTCGGTGAGCGCTCGGGCAAGGGTTACCAGCTCGCCGACGCCGTGGAGGTGAAACTGGTGGAAGTGACACCGCTGGCGGGCGCGATGCGCTTCGAGATGCTCAGCGAGCCAAAGCCCCTGCCCGGTTCGAAGCAATCCTTCCACAAGGCGCGCCGTGGCAGGTCGCAACAGCGCCGCACGCAGAGCCGTGGCCGCGCAAGGAGACGATGACGATGGAACATCAGGTTTTCGGCCGCGCCGCGACAAACGATCGCCAGCTCATGCGCGCCATGGCGCGCGGCTTCATGGGCCGCTGCCCGCATTGCGGCGAAGGTCGTCTCTTCGGCCGGTTCCTCAAGGTCGCCGACCGCTGCGAGGCCTGTGGCGAGGAATATCATCACCATCGTGCCGACGATCTGCCGGCCTATCTGGTCATCGTCATCGTCGGGCACATCGTCATCGGCGCCTTCATGGGCGTGGAGCGGATGGTCGAGCTTTCGACATGGCAGCACCTTGCGATCTGGACACCCTTGACCCTCATCTCCACTATCGCGCTGCTTCAGCCGGTGAAGGGCGCGGTCGTCGGGCTTCAATGGGCGCTGCGCATGCACGGCTTTTCCGGCCGTCCCGACGCTCTCGAAACGCATCCGGAACTTTGAATACACCATGGTTGGAGAGGGACGGTCCATGGAAGGCATGACGCGCGCCGAACTCGACAAGGCCGAAAACAAGGATTTCGCGCTCGGCGCGGGCCCCAGGCGGCCGCGTGACGCAGCGACCCTTATCCTGCTCGACCGTGCTGGCGGCGACGTGCGCGTGCTCATGGGTCGTCGCCACATGCGCCACGCTTTCATGCCCGGAAAATTCGTTTTTCCGGGCGGACGGACCGACCCTGCCGATAGCCGTGTTCCGGTGGCAGCGGGCCTTCACCCCGAGGTCGAGGGCAAGCTTGTCAACGCCCGCACAACAGCGACGCGGGCACGCGCAATCGCAATGTCGGCGCTGCGCGAGACATACGAGGAAGCCGGGCTGCTGATCGGCCGCAAGGGTGCCTTCGAGACCGGCAAGGCGGACTGGGCCGGCTTTGCGGAAAACGGCGTCTACCCATCGCTCGACAGGCTGCGCTTCATTGCACGCGCCATCACGCCTCCCGGCCGTGTCCGCCGCTTCGACACGCGCTTTCTGGCCGCCTTCAAGGATGATGTCGCTGTCGAATTGCCCGAAGGCGGCCCGACCAACGAGTTGGAAGAAATCATCTGGCTGCCGCTCAGCGAGGCCAAGGAAGCCGACATTCCAGCGATCACCCGCACCATCCTGGACGATCTCGAAGCGCAGTTGAAGGAAGACCCCGAGCTTTCGCCCGGCTGCCCGGCGCCGTTCTACTACATGCGCCACAACCGCTTCTGCCGCGACATCCTCTAATCCCTCCCACAATCGCAGGTGACCCCGATGGCGACTGCGCCGGCCGCTCCGCAGCACGAGCCCGAAGCCGCTATGCGCTGGCTGTCGATCGGAGCCGCGATCGCATCGATCAGCGTGGTCGGAATCGCCATCGGTCTCGGGGTGCCGCTGCTGTCGGTGATCCTCGAATCGCGAGGCTATTCGGCTACCATGATCGGCGCGAATACCGCGGTCGCGGGCATCGCCTCGATTCTCGCTGCCCCCTTCGCGACGCCGCTTGCGATCCGTTTCGGCGTCGTGCCGACCATGCTGGGCATGATCGTGGCCGGTGGCCTGGCGTTCGTGGGCTTCTATTTCGTTCCGACCTTCTGGATGTGGTTCCCGCTGCGCGCCGTCCTGCACTTCGCGCTGACGGTCCTGTTCATCCTGTCGGAGTTCTGGATTTCCACCTCGGCGCCGCCTCACCGGCGCGGGCTGGTGCTTGGCCTGTATGCGACGGTGCTGTCGCTCGGCTTTGCATTCGGACCGTTTCTCTTCTCTCTCGTGGGATCGAGCGGATTCGCACCGTTCGGCATCACCTTCGCGCTTGTGATGCTGGCGGCCTTGCCTGTCGCGAGCGCCTGGCGGGAAAGCCCGCGACTGTCCGGTCCTGCAACGCAGGTTGCCAGCGGCTTTGCCCGCTATATCTGGATGGTGCCGATGGCGACTGCCGCGGTGCTCGTCTTCGGCGCTGTCGAAACCGGCGGCTTTGCGCTGTTCCCCGTCTACGGGTCGCGCATCGGCTATTCCGAGGCCGATGCCGCTCTGCTGTTGACCGCGGTGGGGCTCGGCAATGTCGTGCTGCAGATCCCGCTGGGCTTGCTCAGCGACCGTATGCGGGATCGCAGGCATCTGCTGGTGATCTGCGCGCTGGTTGGCCTGATCGGCGTTCTGGCGCTGCCCTCGGTCTCCGGCAACTGGCATGCCAGCGCGGCCATCCTGTTTGTCTGGGGTGGCGTTGTGGCCGGTCTCTACACGATCGGGCTCGCACATCTGGGCGCTCGCCTCTCCGGTCGCGACCTCGCTTCGGCCAACGCGGCGTTCGTGCTCTGCTACGGAATCGGCATGCTGGTCGGCCCGCAGGCGATCGGCATCGGCATGGATATCGCCGGGCCTGACGGTTTTGCCTGGTCGATCGCCCTGTTCTTCTCGCTTTATCTTGCGCTTGCCGCTTTCAGGCTGGCAGTACGCTCACCTTCGGCCTGATCGGGCTTGACTTTCCGCCAGTGTTCTTTATGTGTCCGCGCGAGTTTTCCGCAACAGGGCTGCCGCCCGTATCGATGCGGCGACCCCACCCATAGGATAGCGGACAGGTAAAATGGCCAAAGCTACGACCATCAAGATCAAGCTTCTGTCGACCGCCGACACCGGCTTCTTCTACGTCACCAGCAAGAACAGCCGGACGATGACGGAGAAGATGACCAAGCGCAAATACGACCCGGTCGCCAAGAAGCACGTCGAGTTCAAGGAAGCGAAGATCAAGTAATCTCGCTTTTCATGCGACTATGAGGACGCCGCCCTTCGGGGCGGCGTTTTCGTTTGCGGCTGCTCATGGAGACCGGACGCGCGCGACAGCCATTGGCCCATCGGCCATGGCATCTTGGGCCTGCGCCCCGGAAATGTCTTGAAGACGAAGGGGGCCGGTCGGCAGCTGGCAGCGGTACGAGGAGGCCACTTGCCGCCCGCGCGGGCGGGCCGACCCCACGGACCCAGGAGATGCGGCGGACCTGAGCATCATGGGGTGTTTGCTGGGCGTAAGCGGACAGCCCTCTGCCCGTCCGCCTTACCCAAGGTGACACTCGCTCAACAGGCCAAAGAAAGCAATAGTTTCTTAACTATCGCTGCAGGCTGTTATTGATTACGGTAAATTTTTGGGGTCGGCGTCAACCGATTCGGTCGCAAGCTCTTTATCCGGCAAGTTATGCCGCAGCAGCCACGACGCGATTGCGACCGCCGTTCTTGGCCTCATAGAGCGCGACGTCCGCTCGCTTCATCATCGCCTCGACCGTATCGGGAGCGGCCGTTGCCATGGCGGAGACGCCGACGCTGACAGTCACCGGGATCGTTCTGCCATCGGCACTGATCGAAAACGCGGTCTGTTCTATCTGGCTTCTGATCCGCTCGGCCACCTTCTGCGCAATCTCGCCATCCGTATCAGGCATGACGATGACGAATTCCTCGCCGCCCAGCCGGCAGGCGAGATCGATGCCGCGCACATTCTTTCGAAGCCGGCTCGCAAACTCGCGCAACACCTCGTCGCCGACGTCATGGCCCCACGTGTCGTTGATCGACTTGAAGCGGTCGATGTCGGCGATCATCATCGAGAGCGGCCGGCGACGGCTGCGGGCGCGGTCGAACAGCGTTGCGAGGTGGCTGTCGAGATAGCGCCGGTTGTGCAGGCCGGTCAGCCCGTCCGTCACCGCCATCTCGATGGTCTGCGCCACGCTCGCGCGCAAATGGTCGTTGTAGCGCTTGCGCTTGATCTGTGTGGCCAGTCGCGCGATCAGCTCGTGCTGATCGATAGGCCGGACGAGATAATCGTTCACCCCCAGTTCGAGGGCGCGCACCAGCCGCTCCTCTTCCCCCTCGCCAGCGAGAAGCATGATCGGCACGAAGCGCGTGCGGTCGAGCGTGCGAAGCTGCGAGCAGAGCCGGAGCGGATCGTAGCCGGCCAGCTCCGTGGAAATGATCACGCAGTCGAAATTGCCTTCCGCCGCCTGGAAGAAAGCGGCCTGGGGATCGTCGGCGATTGCCAGCGTGCAGCGACCGCGAAGCATCTTCGCTATGCGCTCGGCAGCCGTTGCGCGCGTCTCCACCAGCAGCACTCTCGACTGACCGTCGGCGGCGATATTGCGCCGGCTCAACAGTTCCTCGATGCCGATATTGCGCGTGGTTGCGGCGCGCAGGCGCAATTCGTCCGTCAGGTTCTTCAGCCGCACCAGGCTCTTGACGCGTGTCATGAGCTGCAGGTCGTTGACGGGCTTGGTCAGGAAATCGTCCGCACCGGACTCGAGCCCGCGAACGCGGTCCGACACCTGATCGAGCGCCGTGACCATGACGACCGGCACGTGCTGCGTCGCAGGGTCGCTCTTCAGCCGCCGGCAGACCTCGAAGCCGTCCATGTCCGGCATCATCACGTCGAGAAGCACGACGTCGACCTTGCTGTTCTCGCAGATTTCAAGCGCCTCGGCGCCGCTATGCGCGACCAGCACCTCGAAATATTCGGCCAGCAGGCGCGCTTCCAGCAGCTTCACATTGGCCGGCACGTCGTCGACTACAAGGATTCGCGCGGTCATCAGGCGTCGCCCAGATAGGATTTGATCGTCTCGATGAACTTGCCGACGGAGATGGGCTTGGAGATGTAGGCCTCGCATCCGCCCTGGCGGATGCGCTCCTCGTCGCCCTTCATCGCAAAAGCGGTGACGGCGATGACCGGGATCGGGTGCAACTCGTCATCCTCCTTCAGCCATTTGGTCACTTCGAGTCCCGAAACCTCGGGAAGCTGAATATCCATGAGAATGAGATCGGGTTTGTGCGCACGCGCGAGGTCAAGTGCCTCGAGCCCGTTCCTGGTGCGCACCGTTTCGTATCCGCTTGCTTCGATGAGGTCGCGGAAGAGCTTCATGTTCAGCTCGTTGTCCTCGACGATCATCACCTTTTTTGACATCTCAGCCCTGCCCGCATGGATTCATTAACGCAGCCCGCCCTTGTTAGCCCCATGAAACAACGACACTGGCCGATAGCCTAACGCAATTTGATTGACGAAAGGAAAACCCCGGTTGCAGCGCCCGCTTGTCGCAACCCGCCCGATTGCGTTACAGCCTGCTTCATGTCCAGATCCACAGTTTCCCGCCCCGATAGAATGGATGCAAGCCAGGCCGAGGCGCTGGCGATTTCCGCTCTCGGCTTCGTCGCCGCCGGCCCTACGCTGCTGCCGCGGTTTCTCGCGCTTTCCGGCATCGAGGCGTCGCAGATACGCCAGGCTGCCGGCGAGCCCGGCTTTCTGGCCGGCGTCCTGCAATTCATCCTGGCACACGAGCCGACGCTCGCCGCATTCTGCGAAGCGACGGCGACCGAACCCGCCCGCGTATCGGCGGCGCTGCGTGCCCTGCCCTTCGGCGACGACCATTTCGAGGCCTCCACATGAACCGGATCGATCCCGAAACGCTGCGCCAGATCGAGGAACTGTCCCACGACGACCGGCCGCTTCTGGTTCTCGACGTCGATGATGTCCTGCTCGAATTCATCAAACCGTTTCCGCGCTATCTCAGCCAGCAAGGTTATCGGCTGGATATGGGCAGCTTCCGGCTGACCGGCAACGTCTTCCATCTCGAAACCGGCGTGGCCGCAGAACAGCAGCAGGTGCGCGAACTGCTCGGCGACTTCTTCGACAGCCAGGCATTGTGGCAAACGCTGACGGACGGCGCGGCCGAAGCGATCGGCGCGATCGCTCGCGATGCCGAGATCGTGCTCCTGACCGCCATGCCGCACCGCCATCGCGACGTGCGGCGAAAGCACCTCGACGAGTTGGGGCTGCCCTACCCGCTGCTCACCACGGAAATGGCGAAGGGGCCCGCGATCCTGCGCCTGCGCGGCGAGAGCGAGCGGCCGGTGGCATTCGTCGACGACATGCCGCACAATCTGGTGTCGGCGCGGGAGTTCGTTCCCGACGCGCATCTCTTCCATCTCATGGCCGACAACTCCCTGCGGGCACTGCTTCCGCCGGTGACGGACGATATTCTGGTGGTGGAAGACTGGCCCGAGGCCGGCGGGCGGATCGCCGAGGCGCTCGGCCTCTGATCGTCGCAGGACAGGCAATCCGATCACGTTCCGGCCAGTTCGATCCGCATCAGCGGGCGGCCCGGTTTGCGCTGGGCAACGGCCGAAAACCCGGCCTTCTCGAATACGCGCGTGGAGCCGACAAAGAGACCGATCGAGCGCGAATCGCGCGACTGGTCGATCGGGCACGCTTCAAGCCACCGTGCGCCCGACCGTCTGGCGAAATCGATGCCGGCCGCGACCAGCCGGTGCGAAAGCCCCTTGCCCCGCGCTTTCGTGCGGACGAAAAAACAGGAGATCGCCCACACGGCGGAATCGGCAGCATCCTGCGGATCGACGGGGGCCGACACCCGGCCGGCATTGTTCCACTCCGGCACGTCGGCGCGAGGTCCGACCTGCATCCAGCCTATGGCCTGGCCGCCGGCCACCGCCAGAAGACCAGGCGGCGGACCTGCCTCGATCCTCGAGCGGATGAAATCCTTGTTGCGCTGGCGGTCGTTCTCGCGCCGAACCGCAGGCCGCAGCCGAAAATGCGTACACCAGCAGCCATAGCAGGCGCCCTGCTTGCCGAAGAGGTCTTCGAATAGCGGCCATCGCTCCGGCGTAAGCGGCAGGATTTCCGGCTCCCCGCCCTGCGATCCGGCCATCGTCCTTTCCATTGCATGCCATCCCTCGAGCGCCTTGTTGAGGCGCCGCACATCGACTATGATTGCGATTGTTCTTGTTATGTTCGCATCGATGCCAGCCGCTGTCAACGACCCCGAGCACGGCTTCTGCCGCGACTGCCTCGCCCCGCAGAAGGTTGCGCGCAGGCGCTGCGAAGCCTGCGGATCGCCGCGTCTAGTCCATCACGGCGAGCTCTATTCGCTCTCGCTCGCGCATATCGACTGCGATGCCTTCTATGCCGCGGTTGAGAAACGCGACCGCCCCGAGCTGCGGGACAGGCCGCTGATCATCGGCGGGGGAAAGCGCGGCGTCGTGTCCACGGCCTGCTACATTGCCCGCATTCGTGGCGTGCGCTCCGCCATGCCGATGTTCAAGGCGCTGGAAGCCTGCCCCGAAGCCGTCGTCATCAAGCCCGACATGGAGAAATATGTTGCCGTCGGCCGGCAGGTGCGCGCCATGATGCAGGCCCTGACCCCGCTGGTCGAGCCGATCTCCATCGACGAGGCGTTTCTCGACCTCGCGGGCACGCAAAAGCTGCATGGCCACCCGCCGGCACTGGTGCTGGCCTCGTTCGCCAGACAGGTCGAGGAGGAAATCGGCATCACCGTTTCGGTCGGGCTTTCCTATTGCAAATTCCTGGCCAAGGTCGCATCGGATTTCGCCAAGCCGCGCGGCTTCTCGGTCATCGGCGAGACGGAGGCAGTCTCGTTCCTCGCCGGCCAACCGGTTTCGCTGATCTGGGGCGTGGGCAAGGCCTTTGCCGCCACGCTCGCGCAGGACGGCATCCGCACGATCGGCCAGTTGCAGACGATGGAGCAGGACGAGCTGATGCGCCGCTATGGCAGCATGGGCATGCGTCTCTACCGCTTGTCGCGTGGGATGGACGACCGGCAGGTCCATGCGGACCATGACGCAAAGAGTGTGTCGGCCGAAACGACCTTCGACAAGGATCTTGCGACCTTCGAGGACCTTGTGCCGATCCTGCGGGCACTGTCGGAGAAGGTCTCGGCACGGCTGAAGAAGTCCGGCATTGCCGGCCGCACCGTGGTGCTCAAGCTGAAGAGCGCCGATTTCCGGATAAGGACGCGCAACCGCCAGCTTGCGGACGCCACCCGGCTCGCCGACCGCATTTTCTCGACCGGCCTCGAATTGCTGCGCAAGGAGGCCGACGGGACACGCTACAGGCTGATCGGAATCGGCGTCAGCGATCTGAGCGATGACGCACGGGCCGATCCGCCTGACCTGGTCGATGTCGGATCGCGGAAACGCGCGATGGCCGAAGGCGCTATCGACGCCCTGCGCGCCAAATTCGGCGGCAAGGCGGTCGAAACAGGCTACACTTTCGGCCGCGGCAGCCGGGGCCGGCCGCCGCGCGAAGGTGACGGCTGACCTAGCGTCCTCAAATATCCATCGCGGGACGACGCGGTTGCGCGGCGCCGGTTTGCCCCTGCGGCAACGCCGCAGACTCGCTTGCCGGCTGCACGGTTGGCTGGCTGGGGTTGATCTGTCTTGCAACCCATTCCGGCACCTGCCGCTGGGGATACATCAGCGGCTCGTTCTGGAGCACGACGACCACCGTATCGATCGGGATACGGTTGTAGAGGTCGATGATGTCCTGATTGAACAGGCGGATGCAGCCCGAGGAGACGGCGAGACCGATCGACCACGGCTCGGAAGTGCCGTGGATACGATAGAGCGTATCCTGGTTGCCCTGGAACAGATACAGCGCGCGCGGGCCGAGCGGGTTGGTAAGCCCCGGCTCCATGCCGCCCGCATATTGCGCATAGCGGTCGGGTTCGCGCGCGATCATGCTCTGGGTAGGCGTCCAGCGCGGCCACTGGGCCTTGCGCGCCACCCGGGCCGTGCCCTCGAATTCGAGGCCGGCCTTGCCCACGCCGATGCCGTAGCGCATTGCCTTGCCGCCTTCCTGCACGAGGTAGAGGAAGCGGTTGGCAGTATCGATAACGAGCGTGCCCGCCGGCTCCGAGCGATGATAATCGACCTGCTGGCGGAAGAAGCGTTCATCAACCTTGCGGATGTCGGTGGCGGGGAGCGGGAACTGCTCGTCGGGCTTTGCGCCATACATGGCGACGTAATACGGATCGGGACCTGCT
>JAEWFU010000405.1 GCA_023388675.1 Pseudomonadota bacterium
TATGGCCGTTATGGCTATCGCAGGATCACGGCGATGCTGCGGTCTGAAGGCTGGACGGTGAACGCCAAGCGTGTCGAACGGATCTGGCGGCGGGAGGGGCTGAAGGTTCCCCAGAAGCAACCGAAGAAGGGGCGGCTCTGGTTGAATGACGGATCGTGCATCCGGCTTCGGCCGGAGCATCCCAACCATGTCTGGTCCTATGACTTCGTCGAGGGTCGGACCCACGATGGCAGGAGATTCCGCATGCTCAACATCATCGACGAGTTCACCAGGGAATGCCTTGCAATCCGCATCGATCGCAAGCTCAACTCGACCGACGTCATCGACGCCCTGTCGGACCTGTTCATCCTGCGTGGTGTGCCCGGCCATGTCCGTTCCGACAACGGCCCGGAGTTCATCGCCAAGGCTGTACGGGAGTGGATCGTAGCCGTCGGCGCAAAGACAGCGTTCATCGAACCAGGAAGCCCTTGGGAGAACGGCTACTGCGAGAGCTTCAACTCGAAGCTCCGCGACGAACTGCTCGACGGTGAGATCTTCTACAGCCTCGCCGAGGCCAAGATCATCATCGAAGCCTGGCGGCGGTACTACAACACCGAGAGGCCACACTCGTCGCTTGGATACAAGCCACCGGCACCCGAGGCCATCATCTGGCCTGCGCCAGCAAGCGGAGCAGCACCGTCATCTGCCCAGGCAATAGCCCCAAGGCCGATCATGAACTAAGATTGAAACCGGACCACCCTATGGGGTCAGGCCAGCCTAATATGCCCGTGCCCAGCAGGGGGCAGACTGCGAACGACTTTAGAACGCCGCAAACGCCGCGCTCGCGATCAAAGATTACACAAGCAAGTGATTCACGCTATGTGACCATTCGGTCGAGCCCTTCGAGCAGTACAAAGCGACTATCTTCATCATTCCGCAGTAGTGTGCTATTAAATGCTTACGTTGCATTGACACGATAGCGGGGGAGCTGATGTTGGTCGATGTGGGCCCGGCAAAACGCGTCGGGAATCGGAAGAGCATCTATGATCGTCCTCTTGGGAAGGATGATGTCACGATGCGTGATGGTTTGACTGTCCTAACGATCTGCGCGGACGGAATACACGGTGCGGGAGCGCTGTATCGGTACGAGCTACAGCTAAGTCGATCAGACTTGGCGCTGCTCGTGGCGACTGCTGGGGAATAGCGTAGGCGTTCTCCTCCCAGCGATGTACTCACCGTCCTTGCGGATGGCCGGAAGGACCACTGGGGTCTACCGTCCCAGCGCCTTCGGCGCGTTGGAAGCACTTCGCCTTCGCTTGGGCTTGTCGTGTGTCGCCCATCACAACTCGACAACATAGTTCACGCTCAACTTGGTCTTGCCGGAGGGAACAACTTCCGGCCGAGCCTCACCCACCTGTTCAAATCCGGCATTGCGAAGGACGCTCTCAGATGCAGGATTCTCCTGAACCGTTCGGGCGCGAAGCTTTTTGAGGCCCAGCTTATGAGCCATTTCCACAGCTAGCTTGAGAGCGCGGCCCGACACTTTTTGTCCACGATGTTCGGGTGCGACCCAATAGCCAACCTCGGCGTCATCCGGTTTGACGTCAAAGATCACCAGACTACCGAGAAACAAATCCGAACTGGCATCAGAGATCGTCAGGACGGCCAAAGTTCCGTCATGGAGTCCGTCCGCAATCACGCCCTGGATCATGTCGCGAACGATCTGCGGCGTATATTCGTCCAACGGCAGGTGAGCAAACTGCTTGACCAAAGCATCGTTCGTACCGATCGCGTAAGCTTCCGCATCCGCATCCGACATGGCTCTGATCCTCACCACACCGTCCGAGATCGGCAAGAGCGCGTGGAAACTGCGAACGGCCAAGCCGCCAATGCTATCGCTTGATTTGTTCATTTATCCTTCCGCTTTGTCTCGTCGACTGCCGAGCGTGTCAGAAGCGCCGTCATGGTGGTGAAGGGGTGGTTTGCTGACAATCGCAGCACAAGGCACAGCGTCTAAGCGGACAGAATGTCTGAAATGGGGTCGCAAGCTGACTGGGCAAACTTTGCCTGGCGGGGCAGCCGCAGAACGGCAGCTTGCCGCCGAGCGTTTCCCAAAACCGGACAGACAGCAGACGGCCCCTCAGCGGGCAGTGACTTGCGGCGTTTCTCTCTTGGCTAATCAAGGCCGAGGAGAACTCACATGGGTCATTCGCAATTTGATGATGCTAGCCGCCAGCGCGCAGCTTGGAACACCGGAAAGAAGGTCGGCACCAAGCGCCCGTTCACCCAGAAGCAAATTTGGGCGATCCGCTTCTTCCTTGATCGCGAGAGACGCGTCCAGGACCGAGCCCTGTTCGATCTCGCGATCGACAGCAAGCTTCGCGGCTGTGACCTCGTCAAGATCAGGATTCGCGATGTGGTCGCCGGATCGGAGATAAAGACGCGAGCGATCGTCATTCAGCAAAAGACGGGACGGCCGGTCCAGTTTGAGATTACCAGCGACGTGAGAACCAGCCTTCTGGCCTCGCTTGAACGAGGTGGAGGATCGGTCGAGGACTATGCGTTTCCGAGCTGGGTCGACCGTGCACGCCACATGAGCACGCGGCAGTATGCTTGGCTGGTCGACGAATGGGTGACCGCGATTGGTCTGCGTTCGGAGGAGTATGGCACTCACTCGCTCCGACGGACGAAGGCGTCAATGATCTACAGGGCGACGGGCAACATCCGCGCCATTCAGATATTGCTTGGTCACTCCAAGATCGAGAACACGGTCCGCTATCTTGGCGTCGACGTGGAGGACGCGCTCCTCTTGGCCGAGAGAACCGAGATCTGACGTCGAGCGGCCATCCGACCGAGCGCAGATGGCCGCTCACGACATTCGTTCTGATAGGCCACTTCGGCCATCGTGGGGTGGATTGTGGACAGCCGGCTTTTCGGAACGCGAGGCCAAGAAGCGGACACATCGTGACATGAAGGTTCGGTTATCGGCATCGTCACCGATGATCGCACGGCCAGCCTTGTCCTGGACTGGCTTGCAAGGAGTCCGCCGCGATGGAAATTCAGCCTGCCCGAACTCGGCGAGCGTTCCTCAGCACCGTCGTGTACTCAGTTCCTCAGTGCTATGGCGGTGCCCCACGGATCGTGCAGGGTGATGCCGTCGGTTTCATTGACGATTGGAGAGCCGGCGCTTTCGGCGCGCGCGGCAATCACATCGATCGTCGCCCTGTCGCGGACGACGATCTCGACCCGGTCGAGGCCGGCCATGCCTGTCGGGCGCGCGCCGGCACGGCGGCTGTTCCAGATGTTGCCGGCGAGCTGGTGGTGATAGCCGCCGCTTCCGTAGAAGCTTGCTCCGGGATAGTCGACAGTGGTCTCGAAGCCGAGGATGTCGCGATAGAAGCTGTCCGCCGCCGCCGTGTCGCCGACCTGGAGATGCACATGGCCGATGGTGCCCGCATCGGGGAAGCCGCTCCAGCCCGTCCCTTCCGCAGACGCCAGCAGATCCTGCACGTCCAGCGGCTCGGTGGTCATTTGGATGTTGCCGTCCGCGCTGCGCCATAGCGGGACGGGGCGGTCGGCATAGATCTCGATGCCGTTGCCCTCCGGGTCCGCCAGATAGAGTGCCTCGCTGACGATATGGTCGGATGCACCTTGGAGCCTGATGCCGCTGGCTCGCGCATGGTCCATCCACCGGCCGAGGTCGGCCCGTTCCGGCAACAGGAAGGCGGTGTGGAACAGGCCAGCCTGCCGCCGGTCGTTCGGAACCAGCGAGGGATCGCCGGCAAGCTCCAGCAGCGGGGTCGTGCCGGTGCCGAGCACGACATGCGAACCGTCACGCGCGGTTTCCGCAAGGCCCAGTGCCGTCCGGTAGAAGGCTGATATCTTCTCGAGATCTCTCACCCGAAGGCGAACGGTGCCGATGCGCATCGGCACCGTATCCATTTCGAAGAGTTCGGACGTATGTGTCATCTGAGGTCTCCCTAGGCGATGGGGCCACGGGACAAACCCCGTGGCCGGAGGTTTCGTTGCTCAGGCCGCGCGCAGCCAGGTCGGCGCGATGTCGGTGCCGTGCCCGAGCCCGAGCCCGTAGCCGAGCGTGATGTTCAGCGCCGCTACCGGCTCGAGGTAGCGGGCGGTGGCGAGGTCGCCCGTCTCCAGCGTCTCGAACCCGGCGCTGCGGGCTAGGTCGACAACCGCGGCGCGCGCGCGCTCGTCGTTTCCGGCGACGAACACGGTGGCGGCACGTCCGGCTGCATTGCCGTCGTTCTGGAGCACCTGCGCGAAGATCGTGTTGAACGCCTTGACGACCCTGGCCTCCGGCGCGCGCTTCTGGATCTCCTCGGCGGCGCTCGTCGCATGTCCGATGCTCAATCCCGAAAAGTCCGGCTTCATCGGGTTGGTGATGTCGACGACAATCTTGCCGGCGAAGCCGCCGCTCGCCTCGGCGATGTCGCCCGCGGCTTCGTAGGGAACCGCCAGCACGACGATTTCCGCCGTCCGGGCAGCCTCGGCTATGGAAGCGGCCGCCGCGCCCCTGCCTGTTTCCTTCGCTGCGGCCTCAGCCTTCGCGGAGTCGCGGCCGGCAATGGTGACACTGTGGCCGGCGTTCGCGAAGCGGGCTGCAAGCCCCTTCGCCATGTTGCCCGTACCGATGATCGAGATGTTCATGTTCGTTCTCCTTGAGTGAGTCGCTGGCGTTGGCTGAACGCCAGTCGCTGCGTCTGGAGAAAAATATAGACGCTGGAACAATCTGCGATAATCACCGATCCTGGAAGATAATTGCGTCCATATCAGACGGAATTGCTACCAACCCAGCTCCCAGTGCGGCGTCTGTCGGTAGCGCTCGACCAGGAAGTCCACCAGCAGGCGGACCTTCGCCGCAAGATGGCGGCTGTGGGGGTACAGGGCATGCACGTCGTACGGCTCCGGCTCGAACGAGGTGAGAAGCCTCGCCAACTTCCCTGACCTCAGCGCCTCGCCCGCCACGAAGGCCGGAACACAGGCGAGTCCGAGGCCGGCCGCGGCCGCCTGCGCGCACGCCTCCGCATTCGAGAACCGGATGCGCCCGTCGACCTTGATGGATTCGACCTCGCCAATGTGGTTCCTGAATGGCCATCGGCCGGGCTCGCGGAAGTTGGTGTCGATGATGCAGGCATGGCGGGCGAGGTCCGAAGGCGCCTCCGGCGCGCCGTGCTCTTCGACATAGGCGGGCGCGGCCGCCACGACGATGCGAACGGAGCACAGCTTGCGGATGATCAGGCTCGAATCTCCGGGCCGGCCCACGCGGATGGCCATGTCGAAGCCGTCGTCGACGAGGTTGACCACCCGGTCCGAAAAGCTGACGTCGAGTTCGATGTCTCGATAGCGGACGGCGAAATCGTTGAGTGCGGGAGCCAGTTCGAGGGTGCCGAAGGTGAGTGGTGCCGTCAGGCGCAGACGCCCGCGGGGCGACTGCGAGATGTTCCGGATATCAAGGTCCAGCGTCTCCAGTTCGTCGACGAGCGGCTTCAGGCGATCGTAGTAGGCGCGGCCTGCTTCCGTCGGCGCGACCGAACGGGTCGTCCGGTTGAACAGCCGCACGCCCAGTTCGCTCTCAAGTCGCGATACCAGCTTCGACGCCTGGCTGGAGCTCGTGCCGAACCGTTCCGCAGCACCGATGAAGCTGCCGGCTTCCATGACGGCGATGAACATCCGGTCGCATTCGAGACGGTCCATATCTTCCCTGCTGGCAACAATAGTGGCAAATTGTGCCTAATCCGGCTCGATTTGGAAAGCGCAATGTCATCGCCCCGGCCGCTCGGGGTGCTCGCAGGTTCGTTCGCGGCCTTGCGTGAGGCGACGCGTGCGGCGTGATGGCAAAGACGGCGACGCCGAACCAGTCGAGCCAGAATGCGAGGAGATCGGCCGCGCCGTAGACCCCCTCCTAGACGAGCACCACGATCGGCGAGCCCCATTTGACGTGCTGGTAGAGGTGGATGATGTCCTGGTGCAGGAGGCGAACGCAGCCCGACGACACCGCCTTGCCGATCGTGTGCGCCTCGCCAGTTCCATGCAGTCGATAGAGCGTGTCGCGATTGCCCTGATGAATGTAGAGCGCCCTCGCGCCGAGCGCGTTGTCGATGCCGGGCGGCTGGCCGTGCCTCCATTTTGCCACCGAGGGCTGTCGCTCGATCATGTCCGCCGGAGGCGTCCAGACGGGCCATTCACGCCCATAGGCGATATGGGCGCGTCCCGCCCATTCGAACCCTGCGCGCCCGATCCCGACGCCGTAGCGCGTGGCGGTCCCGCCTGCCTGGACATGATAGAGGTAGCAGTTGGGCGTATCGACGATCACCGTGCCGGGAGCTTCCGGCGTCGGATAGGCGACCACCTCACGATAGAATGCCGGATCGAGACGCGTCAGGTTCACAGCGGGGATCGGAAACCGTTCCTCCGGCATGGCGCGATACATGAGTGTCGCCGCCTCGGGAAATTGCGGCATTGGCGCGGGGGGTGGTCCGTCGATGGGAGGTTGTGTCGTCGTGCAGCCCGCCAGTGCGACACCGAAGACACTGGCAGCAGTGCCCAGAAACTGGCGGCGATCCATCGGGAAGTCGGTCGTCATTGGTCAGTCCACGCAAAAGGAGGGGCTGCACCGCACCCGTTGCTTTCACGGCAGGCAAGCAGGTGCAGTCGGATCGAACCCGGCGACGGGGAACGTCGTCGTCGGGCACGAGTGAACAGGGAAGATGCCCGCTTCAGCAGGCGGAACGGGATGAAGAGTTCATGTCAGGCTCCATAGGTGGCGCGGCCAGACGGCCTCGCACGGGAGCCCCCTCTGTCATTGGCCTGAGAGTATCGCTGGCTCCGCCGAACACGGATACCGGCTTACACCATCGGCGGGAGCTGCCGCTCCGCTTTCCAGAGTGTTGCCTGACAAGCGGTCCGGGTGCCTGAGAGTTTCCGGGGCGGTTGCTCCTTCGGCGGTCGGCCATGCCGACGCTCTCCCGCTTGTCAGCTTACGTCATAAGTCACGAAGAATGGACCGGCAAGGCGACAGACAGATGTACGAACCGTCCGCAAATAGTGAACGCTGGACGGGGCTGGCCTCGCGCCGACGAACAACCGGTCCGGGGCTACCCGCATGGTTTTCGGCATTCTCCCTAGCGATAGACAATGCCGCCATCGGTCAGGATGGATTGCCCGGTGATATAGTCGGAATCGGCGCTAGCCAGAAACGCGACAAGTGCGGCGACGTCTTCCGGTGTCTGGGCCCGGCCGAGGGCGATGCCTTCGACATATTTCTTGTAGGTCTCGCCCTTCGGCGTGCCGGTGATCTCCGAGAAGCGCTCGTCGATCTCAACCCACATGTCGGTGCCGACTATGCCGGGGCAATATGCGTTCACCGTGATCCCCGCGCTTGCATATTCCTTCGCGGAGGCCTGCGTCAGCGCGCGCACGGCGAACTTGGTCGCCGAATACACGCCCAGCATGGCGAAGCCATCATGTCCGGCGATCGAACACGCATTGACGATCTTGCCCTTCTGTCCGCGATCCTTGAATTTCTTCGCGGCCGCCTGGATGCCCCACAGCACGCCGTCGACATTGATGCGGAAGATCAGGTCCATGTCTTCGGGGGTGACGTCGGCGATCGGCTTCACCTAGGCGATGCCGGCATTGTTGACCATCACATCGAACCCGCCGAGTTCCTTCTCCGCTTGGTCGATGGCGGCATAGACTTCGTCGCGGCTGCTCACATCTGCGACGACCGTCGTCGACTTGCGTCCGAGCGCCTCGACTTCCTTGCGGACGGATTCCAGCTTGTCGGCCTTGACGTCGGCCAAGGCGATGTCGGCACCCTCCTCGGCCAGCCGCAGCGCGATGCCGCGTCCGATTCCCTGACCGGCGCCGGTCACCAGGACGATTTTGTCGCTCAATCGCATGGAGATCTCCTTCGAACGTTGGGCTCCCCAGTGTAATGAGTGTATGCTCATTCCGGGAAAACGGACAGCCGCAAGGGATCATATCTCCGTGCAGAGCGTTCTTCCGTACCGACGTCCCGCTACGGTGGGCGGCTTGACCAATGGATGCTCCGAGACCAGTCCCTGGCCATCAGCACGCAAACAGGCAGCGAGCATCGCCTGAAAAGAAGAGATCGGAAACCAAGCTTACACGACAACACTGCTAGCAAGGAGCACGCCATGACCACGCATAAAGTCGGCTATTTCATCGGAAGCCTCGCTACCGGATCGATCAACCGAAAGCTGGCCAATGCACTCGTGCGGTTGGCTCCTTCTGAGCTTTCGATGTCGGAGATCTCCTTCAAGGACCTGCCGCTTTACAGTTACGACTATGACGCCGACTATCCGCCGGTTGCCCGGGCCTTCAAGGACGCCATCGCCGCCGTCGACGCAGTGCTGTTCGTCACGCCGGAGTACAATCGCGCCATACCCGGCGGGTTGAAGAACGCCATCGATTGGGCAAGCCGTCCCTATGGCACAAACGCCTTTACCCGCAAGCCTTCGGCGGTGATCGGCACGTCGCCGGGCGCGATCGGTACGGCCGTCGCCCAGCAAAACCTGCGCAGCGTGCTCAGCTTCTGCAACTCGCCCCAGATGAACGCGCCGGAAGCCTACATCCAGTTCACGCCCGGCCTCATCAGCGATGACGGTGAAGTCACAAACGACAGCACCGCGGAATTCCTGCGAAACTTCATGGCCGAGTTTCACACATTCATCGCGAGGGTTCGCTCGGTGTTGCCCAAGGACGCCTGACCGTGCCGGCGGCGGAACGTTACGATGCCGTCGTCATCGGCAGCGGCGAGGGCGGCAAGTATCTCGCCTGGCATCTGTCGCAGGCCGGCGAAAAGGTCGCGGTGATCGAGCGCCGCTGGATCGGCGGCTCCTGTCCGAACATAAACTGCCTGCCCAGCAAGAACGAAATCTGGAGCGCGGGCGTCGCCGACATGGTCGCCCGCATCGGCATGAGCGAAGCGGAGGCACGCGCTGCGAATGTGGATGTGCGTGTCGCAAGGATTCCGATGAAGGCCGTCCTGCGGACGCGGACGACGTCGGAAACCGCCGGCTTCATGAAGGCGCTGGTCGACAACGACGATCGGATCGGCGGCTTCACGATGATCGGCTCGGAGGCTGGCGAAGTGATGGCGGTGGTTCAGGCGGCCATGCTTGGGGAATTGCTCTACACGGCCCTGCGGGACGCCGTTCTCGCACATCCGACCATGGCCGAGGGGTTGAACGCGTTGTTCGGCCAGGTAAATGCAAGATAGAGGTGATCCATAAACAGGCACGGAAAGGCGCCGACGGGCGAATGGAGGCAAGGATGATAACCGGGCCATTGTGCAAGGCCGGACGGTCTCTCGTGGAAGTTACGCGGGCGAAGCTCGCGGGGAACGCGGGCGTGGACGAGCGTGTCATCGAGAACTTCGAGCGCGGGATCGACACTCCGGACGACGCTGCGATCTTGGCTCTTCAGAAGTCGTTGGAGGAACTCGGCGCGGTCTTTATTCCCGAGCAGGGCTCCAACGGTCACGGCGTCCGCCTGAAATTCAGTCAATCCGTCACCGATCGGTTGCGCGGTTTTGTCAACGAAGGAGGGCCGTCACGCAAGGATGCCGTTCCCTGAGAGTTGCAACATGTTGATCCGTCTATCGGACCAGCACCGCGCCGAAGATGATGCTTTGGATCAGATTGGCAGTTTCTACCGCTTCACGATTGCCGGTGATTTCCTCGCCGACCCAATCCGGCAACGGAACGAAAATGCCGCGCGTTGGCACTTCGACTTCGGCTAGGACGATACCGGTCATGACGCCCTCATAGACATCGACCTCCCAGGTGAACTCACCTTCCGGTACGAGATGCCGGCATTTCTCGACGCGTTGGTCGCCACAATGACCGCCCAGCAATCGAAGGGCGTCATCGTAAGGTATCTCATACTCAAATTCGTCTCGCGCGACGCCATGGCGTGCACCCTTGACGGTTAGCGTTGCGCGCTGATCATAGGTCCGAACCCGGACCTTCCTGCCGTCGGTCGCAGCTATGATGCCGTCGCGAATGCTCACGTGACCGGTCGCCCGAGCTCTCCAGGTATCGCTCTTGACGAGAAATTTGCGTTCGATTTCCTCGGCGATGACAGTTACCCGAACAGCGTAATACAAAGATCGTCACCCCGAAGAAGTAAACCTCGATAACTATTCGCGCAAGCACAGCTCCACGATCAGACGATGCCATCGCTGTGTATTCTGGGTCGATGTGCAGGATAGACGGGGCAGCCACCATCCGATCGGCAGTCCAAGTTCTTGATTGCTCGCACCAATGAAAGAGCGGCTGCGGATCCGTGATACTGGCACTAGGCTGCGCAGTGCCGATCGCGGAAGGCAGTACAAAGGCGATTTCAGATTGGCTCGTCGGCTATCGGTAATCGCAAAGGTCCGCCTCTGTGGCCGAAATGGGCGCGCAGGGCTGCTGCCTTAGGCTCCTCGCGAATGACTGCTTCGGCATTTTGCTGCTCGACCGTGAACGTCTGAAATTGGGTCGCTAACGGAAGAGGCGAGCTTTGCCTGAAGGCGAATCCCGAAAGGGCAGCCTGCTGATGGGTGTTCTCCAAGGCCGGACTGTCCGGAAACGGCCCCTTTGGCGACGCCAATCTTTTTGATAAAGCGTGTGGCCAACCTTCCGATTGTTTGTTCCAGCACAAACACCAAGGCATTGCGCCAGCGTAGGTTCTCCCCATCGACAATGATGGATCGCAAAGGAGAATCGAGATGTTCACGCGTCGCCAGGCACTGATGGGAGCGGCGGCCGCCGCCATGCTCGCCGCGATGCCCCCATTTGCCGCTTTCGCGAACGAGGCCGAGATCGCAGCGCTGCCGCGCGAGCAGGTCACGCTCGTCGCCCCGCCCTTCGTCCACGCGCATCAGCAAGTGGCCAAGGAAGGGCCGAAGGTGGTCGAATTCACGATGACCATCGAAGAGAAGCCCGTCGTCATCGACGACGAGGGCACTGTCCTTCAGGGCATGACTTTCGACGGATCGATCCCGGGTCCGATGATGGTCGTCCACGAGGGCGACTATGTCGAGCTGACGCTGGTGAACCCCGGCAGCAATTCGATGCCGCACAACATCGACTTCCACGCCGCGACTGGTGCGCTGGGCGGCGGGGCGTTGACACTGGTCAACCCCGGCGAGCAGGTGAAGCTGCGCTTCAAGGCAACCCGCACAGGCACCTTCGTCTACCACTGCGCACCTGAAGGCCCGATGATCCCCTGGCACGTCGTGTCGGGCATGGCGGGAACGATCATGGTGCTGCCGCGCGACGGGCTGAAGAACGACAAGGGCGAGCAGATCACCTACGACAAGGTCTTCTACATCGGCGAAAACGACTTCTATGTCCCGCGTGACGAGGACGGGAACTTCAAGACCTTCGAGAGCCATGGCGACAGCTATGCCGACACCCTCGAGGTCATGAAGAGCCTTACCCCGACGCATGTGGTCTTCAACGGTGCCAAGGGCGCCCTGACGGGCGATAACGCCATGAAGGCGCGGGTCGGGGAAACCGTCCTTATCGTACACAGCCAGGCCAATCGCGACACTCGCCCGCACCTGATCGGCGGCCACGGCGACTATGTCTGGGAGGAAGGCAAGTTTGCCAATCCGCCTGCAAAGGACCTCGAAACGTGGTTCATCCGCGGCGGCTCGGCGGGAGCGGCTCTCTACACCTTCCTGCAGCCGGGCGTATACGCCTACGTGAACCACAACCTCATCGAGGCGGTGGAACTCGGAGCAACCGCGCACTTCCTGGTCGACGGCGACTGGAACGACGACCTGATGAAGCAGGTCGAGGCTCCCGGACCGATCCCCACTCACTGACGGCAAACGCGGCCCGGACTCGGTCCGGGCCGCCAACCCCTTCGAGAATCGCCATGCCACACCACCTCATCGACGCACTGGCTGGCGCGGCTGCCGCGCTTGCCGTGCCCGCCACTGCGGCCGGAATCGCCCACCATGCCTACATGGCGAGCGACATCGCGGAGACCGTCGCAATCAGGACTGTCGTTCTGGACTTTCCGGCTCCGGGAGAATTCCTGACGAAGGGCGTTCCGACGGCACCCACGGTTGACCCGGTCAAGGTGAGCGCATTCCGCATCATGCAACAGCAGGTCGGTGCCGCGACGTATGCCCTGTGCGTCGAGGACGGCGCCTGCGATCCGGCCGACGGCATGAGCCGGGCCGGCGAGGACGTGCCCGTCACCGGGGTAAACTACCGCGACGCGACCGCGTTCGCTGTCTGGTACTCGAAGAAGACGGGATACCCCTGGCGGCTTCCGAGCGCGGACGAGGCGGCGGCGGCCGCGGGCGAGCGCTTCGCAGGAGACGCCTTCTCCGCCGCGGCCGACGATTCGGCCAATCCGGCGGTCGCCTGGCTGCGCCGATACAGGGAAGAAGCGGCGGCGAAGCGGCCGATCCCGCGGTCAAGGCGCGCGGCTTCTACGGAACCAACGCAAACGGCATCGATGATTTCGGCGGCGATGTCTGGGAGTGGACGTCGACCTGCTACGCGCGGACGACGCTCGCTTCGGACGGCACCGTGGAGTCGCGTACGGACAATTGCGGCGTGCGCGTCGTGGAGGGACTGCACCGGGCCTACATGTCGAACTTCGTGCGGGACGGCAAGAGCGGCGGATGCGCGGTCGGAACGCCGCCGGAGCATCTCGGTTTCCGTCTCGTGCGTGACGACAGTCCGTTGGCCCATTCCCGGCTCGCCGCCGCGCGCCTGTGGGAGGGCGCGGGAGGATCCTGAGTACGCTTGGAGCCTTCTGCGTTCCCGCCCCCCGCAACAAATCCAAGTGCCCGACAAAGGAAGAGACGATGCAGGATTCACGCCCCTCCGGAGGCGACACGCCGTCACGGCACATGCCGGACGTCTCGGGATCTGAAGGATTGCGAAGGACGCGCTCGGCGATGGGCGTCGCCTTCGCGCTCCTCGACGAACTCATCCAGCTCCTGCCGGAACGGCCCGACGCGGATGCATTGAAGGAGGTCGACGACGCTTGAGGGAAATCCGCGACCTGGCGCAGGCGGGACTGAAGATCGTCAAGGTGGCCACCGGGCTCATCGAGAACCCGGACGGGCCGGGAAATGGGACCGGCTGAGGCGGCGTCGATGCCGCGAGGCCACCGTTCGCAAGGAGACAAAGAAATGGGAAGTCACGTCCGCCGAATTCCTTCGAACCACGTCCAGCCTTTCGAGAGCATGCCTTCGCTCGTCGAAAGGCTTCGCCAGGAGATATCGGAAGCGCGCCTCGACTGCGGCTGCAGGGAGACAGCGAACGAAATGCTCGACCGCATCCACGCCGAGGACGAGCTGGTGCGGCGAGGTTCCGGACTTGCGGACGCAAGGCGCATGCGCGACGCCATCGTCATCGTGCTCGCCCTTCTCGGAGAACTGGACGAGCTGATGCCTGACGAGCCCGACGGGTCCGCGTTCATGGAGATCGCCGACCTGTTCGACGACGTGTCCGGCTTCGCGGCGGTCGGCGCGCAGGCAGCCCGGAAGGCCGCGGGAGGGGGCCGATGAGCGCTGAGGCCGTTTCAGCCGGGACCGACAGGTCGGTTCTTCGTTCCCTGCGCAGGGCGGGCGACACGTCGCGAGACGGGCGGGGCCGCGTGAAAGGCATGCCGCCGATCCTCCAGTACGGGTTCAGGCCGTTCTTCTTCCTGGCCGCCCTTCACGCGGGCGTCGCCATCCCGATATGGCTGTCGATGTACTTCTCCGGGCAGGCGCTGCCCGGCCCGTTTCCCGGCCTCCAATGGCATGCCCACGAGATGCTCTTCGGCTACCTGCAGGCGGTCGTCGCAGGATTCGTTCTGACGGCCATCCCGAACTGGACGGGGCGGCTGCCTCTGAGCGGCTGGCCGCTGGCCGGGCTGGTCCTGCTGTGGACAGCGGGGCGTGCCGCTTGCGCCATCGTCCCTCATCCCTTCGCGGCAATGACCGTGGACGCCGCGTTCCCCGCAGTTCTGGCCTTCGCCGTCTGGCGGGAGGTCGTGGCTGGCCGCAACTGGAAGAACGCGCCCGTGGCGGTGATGATCTCGCTCTTCGGGATGGCGAACCTGCTCGACCACGCCGCGAATCTCGCTCTCGTCGATCACGGCTTCGGCATACGCCTGGCTCTTGCCGCGATCGCCATGCTGCTGGCCCTGATCGGCGGCCGCATCGTTCCGAGCTTCACGCGTAACTGGCTGGTCAAGCAGGGCGGCATTAAGCTGCCCGCCAGCTTTGGTTTGCTCGACAAGGCGGCCCTGGTCACTACCGCCGCCACCTGCATGACCTGGATCGCCGTGCCAGGCGCGACCGCGACCGGCTTCATGCTGATCTTTGCAGGGCTGCTGCTGGGCGCGCGGCTGGTGCGATGGCGCGGCCACAGGACGGCGGTCGAGCCAATCGTACTCATCCTCCATGTCGGCTATGCCTGGCTTGCTGTCGCTCTGGCGTTGCTCGGATTGGCCTCTGTCGCAAGTATCCCAGAAAGCGCAGCGCTGCACGCGCTGACCGCCGGGGCGATCGGGACGATGACGCTGGCAGTCATGACCCGTGCCAGCCTCGGCCATACCGGCCGCGAGATTGTCGCCGGCAGATCCGTCGTCGCGTCCTATGCCGCCGTCACGGCCGGAGCGATCCTTCGCGTTTCCGCGCCTTTTGCTGGCGACTGGTACGCTCCGGTGCTGGTTGCGGGCGGAGCACTGTGGAGCGCGGCCTTCCTGCTGTTCGCGATCCGGTACGCCCCGATCCTGTGGGGCCGCCGCCGAGGGGCGTGATGCACTCAGTTGTCGAACTGACATGAATTAGGTATTGAAGTTGCCACTTAAAGCGCTAGCCTGCATCAAGGCAGGCGCTTTGCGTCCAGCCAGTCCAAGGCACATGATGAGGAGGTCATGACCCAGGACAGCGAGAACGCGCTTCCCATACCGGAACCTTCGCGGGCGAAGGTCCGGCGGCGGGAACTGCTTGCCTTCCTCGCGCTTGCCTTCGGCATCTGGCCCATCGTGGCGGTAGGCGTCGTTGGCGGCTACGGATTCCTCGTTTGGATGTACCAGATCGTCTACGGGCCGCCCGGCCCTCCGGGAGGCTGACGATGTCCGACCGCACTGCAGTGACACGCAGATCATTCCTCACGGGCGCATCTGCGGCCCGGCACCGCATATCAAGCGCGGTCGTCGTGGCCTTCCCCAAAAGGCGCGAGCAACTCTCGAACCAGCTGGCTGAAATCGATGGCGTGGAAGTCCATGCCGTCCAAGGCAGCCGCATCGTCATCACCATAGAGGGGCCGACCAGCGGCATGCTCGGCGAGACCCTGGTCCGGATTGCCGCGATGGATGGCGTGATCTCGGCGAACATGGTGTTCGAGCATATCGACGAACAGGAGGGGCACGCGACATGACGAGTTCGATCACGCGCCGCGAACTCCTGAAGGCACACGCTGCCTCGCTGGCTGCTGCTTCCGCGGGCATCGCGCTTCCCGCGGCTGCCCAGCCGGTGCCCGGCGGCGTGGAGGCGCTGGAGATCAAATGGTCGAAGGCGCCCTGCCGTTTCTGCGGCACCGGATGCGGCGTGATGGTCGGCGTGAAGGACGGCCACGTCGTCGCCACCCACGGCGACATGCAGGCCGAAGTCAATCGCGGCCTCAACTGCGTAAAGGGCTATTTTCTCTCCAAGATCATGTACGGCGAAGACCGTCTGACCACCCCGCTAATGCGCAAGCGCGGTGGTGTCTACGACAAGGACGGCGAGTTCGAGCCCGTGTCCTGGGACGAGGCCCTCGACCTGATGGCGGAAAAATGCAAGGCGGTGCTTCGGGAAAAGGGCCCGGAGGCCGTCGGAATGTTCGGCTCCGGCCAGTGGACGATCTTCGAGGGCTACGCCGCCACCAAACTGATGCGGGCGGGCTTCCGCTCCAACAACCTCGACCCCAATGCCCGCCACTGCATGGCTTCGGCCGCCGTGGCCTTCATGCGCACCTTCGGCATGGACGAGCCGATGGGTTGTTACGACGACTTCGAGCACGCCGACGCTTTCGTGCTGTGGGGCTCCAACATGGCGGAAATGCACCCGATCCTGTGGACCCGGGTCGCCGACCGCAGGCTGGGGCATCCGCATGTACGCTGCGCGGTGCTGTCGACCTTCACCCATCGCTCGATGGACCTCGCCGACATACCGATCGTCTTCAAGCCCGGCACCGACCTGGCGATCCTGAACTACATCGCCAATCACATCATCCAGACCGGACGGGTCAACGAGCAGTTCGTGCGCGATCACGCCGTCTTCATGAGTGGGGCGACGGACATCGGATACGGGCTTCGTCCCGACAACCCTGTCGAGATGGCGGCCAAGGGCGCCCCCGACCCGGGAAAGACCGAGCCGATCGACTTTGATGCATTCAAGGTCATGGTCGCCGACTACACGCTCGACATGGTGTCGGAACTCTCGGGCGTTGAGCCCGAGTTCCTGGAGGAACTGGCCGAACTCTACGCCAACCCCGACGTGAAGGTCATGTCGCTGTGGACGATGGGCTTCAACCAGCACGTGCGCGGCGTGTGGGCCAATCAGATGGTCTACAACATTCATCTTCTCACCGGGAAAATCTCCGAGCCCGGCAACAGCCCGTTCTCGCTCACGGGTCAGCCTTCCGCCTGCGGCACCGCGCGCGAGGTCGGCTCCTTCGCCCACCGGCTACCCGCCGACATGGTCGTCACCAACCCGGAGCATCGCCACCACGCCGAGGAAATCTGGCGGCTGCCGCACGGGCTCCTTCCCGAGAAGCCGGGTTTCCACGCCGTCCAGCAGGACAGGATGCTGCACGACGGCAAGCTCAATTTCTACTGGGTGCAGGTCAACAACAACGTCCAGGCCGCGCCCAACAACTCGAACGAGACGTATCCCGGCTACCGCAACCCCAACAACTTCATCGTCGTCTCCGATGCCTATC
>JAEWFU010000491.1 GCA_023388675.1 Pseudomonadota bacterium
GAACAGGATCTGCTTGCCGCCGGTGCCGACGATGGTCTGCTCGGGCCTGTAGTCGAGATTGTTCTCGCGCTTGAACTTTGCCGCGATCGCCTCGCGCAGCGGGTTGATGCCGGAGACCGGCGGGTACTTGGTCTCGCCGCGCCGTATGGCCTCGATGGCCGCGTTCTTGATGTTGTCCGGCGTATCGAAATCGGGCTCGCCCGCGCCGAGCGAGATCACGTCGCGCCCTTTCGCCTTCAGCTCGCGCGCTTTCTGCGTCACCACGATGGTCGCGGAAGGCTTTACGCGTGAAAGGGCATCGGCGAGGAAGGCCATCATCAAATCTCCGTTCCGGGAAAGGCCGCCTTTTGCGACCGCGTGTTTAATGTCGCATCGGGCGCGGAATCGCAAGCACTGAAAGCGTAAGGGGATGGCGTGTAGACGGCTCCGAAGCGCCGTTAACAGATAGTAAATCCTTCGGTGGGAAGGTCCGACGATGGGAGCGGTGTGGGCAGCTTGGAGGACACTGCGTGTCACGCAGCATAATCTTGGCGCACATCGACGAACAGGATGACGGCACTGCCACGGGCATATGGGATCCCTATGTGCTCAAGACGGCATTCCAGCCGATATTCACCCTTGGCCACGGAAAGCTGAATGTCGTCGCATATGAAGGGCTGATCCGGCCGTTTCGAGATGAGAAGAGCGTCTCGCCCGCGGATTTCTTTCGTGACATCCCGGTGGCCGACCGGCTGAACGTCGAAACGCTGACGCGGACTGCCCATCTCCTCAACGCGGGCAGGTTCCTCGATCCCGATAAGATGCTGTTCGTCAATTTCGATCCTTCGGTTTTCCACGCGCGCCAGATTGCCGACATGATCCTGCACGAGATGCGCGTCACCCTTAACGAGGCCGGTATCGACCCGCGCCGCGTCGTCTGCGAAGTCACCGAGCAGAAGTCGTCGTCGCAACAGGCGCTTGCGGTTTTCGTCGAGGTATTGCGCAACAGCGGGTTCCGGGTCGCGATCGACGATTTCGGTGTTGAGGCCTCCGACATGGAGCGCGTCGAGATGCTGAGGCCCGACATCGTCAAGTTCGATGCGCGCTGGATCTCGCGGCTGATGGAAACCAAGCCGGGCTTCGCCTTGCTCTCCGTGATGGTTGACGAGTTTGTCTCCAAAGGGATCACCGTCATCTTCGAAGGCATTGAAGAGAGCTGGCAACTCGAGGCCGCGGAAGCTGCAGGCGCGCATATGGTGCAGGGCTTCCTTCTCGGGCGGCCGGAACTGGTCCCGGGCAGCTTCGCGGCGGCTTTTGCGCGCGGTGACGCGGCATCCGTGGCCGTGCCCGGACATCCTCAGCCAACCTTCGGACGACGCAAGACTTCATGAGACCGCAGCGGATACCAGACGAAGCTATTTCCGCCGACGAAATAGGTATCGAGACCGCGCGCCTCGGCGATTTCATTCTGCGCAGCGCGTTCCAGCCGCTCTACCGACGTAACGCCAGCGGCCTGCTGGCGGTCTGTGCGGAAGGGTTCCTGCGGCCGTTCAAGGACGGTATCCCGATGCCGCCGCGGCCCTATCTCGCCTCGCTGCCGACCGTCGAGCGCGCCTTTGCCGAGCGTCTGGCGGCTGCGCTGCATCTCGGCAACTATCGCCACGTCGACCCGCAGGGGCTGGACTGCGTGATCGGTGTCGGCGCGTCGCGAGGGTTTGCGGAAGACCTTGGAAGCCTCCTGGACCGGGTCGAACTGCCGGTCGAACGCATCACCTGCACCTTCCGCAACCTGGCCGCCTTTGATTTCGAGGCGCTGCCCGGCATCGTCCGGGCTCTGCGGGGGCACGGCCTGCGCATCGCGCTCGGGGGCATCGCCGGCGAGCCGCCGCCGCTGGAGCTCATCCGGACGGTGGCGCCGAACCTCGTGCGTATCGACGGTCTCTGGTTTCGCCGGGTCGCGGAAAGCGAAGGCGCATCGCGACTGCTGCCGCGACTGGTCGAGGGGTTTCAGGCCGACGGTGCGCAAGTGCTGATCGAAGGCATCGAGACGCGGCGGCAGCTTTCGGCCGCGCTCGACGCCGGTGCGGACCTCTATCAGGGCTTCCTGCTCTCGGCCCCGCACCTCGCCGGTACTGCCAGCGATTCCGCCGAGATCGCATTTGCCGAGATGTTTGCCGGCGAAGCCAAGGTGATCCCGCTCTTCGGCGGCCGCCGCTGAGAAGCATCAACACCGCTGAAAGGAAAAGCAATTCTTGTCATTGGCGCCGGTGACGGCGATCACGGATAGTGCCGCGATCGCGAACACCGGGAGCCATACATGCTAACAGTCTACGGAATGCACGACAGCGGCAATTGCTACAAGCCGCGTCTGTTGTTGGCGAAACTCGGGCGGCCATTC
Source organism: Pseudomonadota bacterium (assembly GCA_023388675.1). Taxonomy (GTDB): domain Bacteria; phylum Pseudomonadota; class Alphaproteobacteria; order Rhizobiales; family Rhizobiaceae; genus Aerobium. The sequence goes on from JAEWFU010000491.1 coordinate 2,378, forward strand.
AGGCATGTGGAGGTCAACTCCATCACCGGCGAGACCCGGCAGCCCGATTATCTGGCGAAGAACCCCAACGGCAAGGTTCCGTTGCTGGAGTTCGAGGATGGCCGGATGCTTGCCGAATCCAATGCGATGCTTCTCCACTTCGCCGAAGGTACGCGCTTCCTGCCCGAAGACCCTTACGAACGCGCGCTGGTCTATCAGTGGCTGTTTTTCGAGCAATATAGTCACGAGCCGTTCATCGCGGTGCGGCGTGCTTTGCGGAAGTATCCGGAGCGGGCAAACCAGGCGACGCCCGAGCGGATGGAGCAGTTGCTGCAAGGCGGGCACGCCGCGCTCGCGGTCATGGAAGACCAGCTCGCCCACACGCCCTTCATCGCGGGACAGGCGCTGAGCGTCGCCGACATCGCGCTGTTCGCCTACACGCAGGATGCAGGCTATGCCGGCTACGAGATGGCGCGCTTTCCCGATGTGGTTGCCTGGCTCGACCGGGTG
>JAEWFU010000501.1 GCA_023388675.1 Pseudomonadota bacterium
CCACATGATGACGATGAACAGGATGCCCGCCGCCGCCCAGGTCCAGTGCGGGTTCCCCTTCCGTGCGTGCATGGTGTTGAAATAGTGTCGGATCAGCACGCCGATGATGAAGATCAGCGACGCGATCACCCAGTTGAACTCCGTGGCGAAGGCCAGCGGATAGTGGTTCGACAGCATCAGGAAGACGACCGGCAGCGTCAGGTAGTTGTTATGCAGCGACCGGGTCTTGGCGATCTTGCCGTATTTCGGATCGGGTTTGCGTCCCGCGATCAGGTCGGCGACCACGATCTTCTGGTTGGGAATGATGATGAGGAAGACGTTCGCCGACATGATGGTCGCGGTGAATGCGCCGAGATGCAGGAAGGCGGCACGGCCGGTGAAAAGCTGCGTATAGCCCCACGCCATCGCGACCAGAATGGGAAACAGCACCAGCATAAGCACCGTGTCGTTGTCGGAAAGTCGCGACCGGCAAAGAAGGTCGTAGATCACCCAGCCCAGCGCCAGTGAGGCCAGCGAAATCAGGATCGCGACCGGCGACGACACGTCGAGCACGTTGCGGTCGATCAGGTAGAGGTCGGCGCCGGCATAATAGACGATGGCGAGCAGCGCGAAGCCCGACAGCCATGTGGCGTAGGATTCCCATTTGAACCAGGTGAGATGCTCGGGCATCCGCGCCGGCGCGACCAGATATTTCTGGATATGGTAGAAGCCGCCGCCATGCACCTGCCATTCCTCGCCATGCGCCCCCTCTGGCATGCCGTCACGCCGCACGAGCCCGAGGTCGAGCGCGATGAAATAGAACGAGGAGCCGATCCAGGCGATGGCGGTCACGACGTGTAGCCAGCGCACGCCGAAGCTCAGCCAGTCCCAGAAGATCGCGAAGTCGTGCATGCCCTTCCCCTCGTATTCCGACACGCGACTTTACGGCGTCTGGTTCAAACCGGAAGGGGAGAGTTGCACGATGACTTTCAAAAAAAACTGGAAAATAATGAACCGGAAGCAATCGTGAGGACACCCCTTGGCTTATCTCGACAACGTTGCCGTCTTCGTCAGGGTAGTGGAACTGGGCAATCTGTCGGCGGCCGGCCGCGACATGCGCCTGTCACCCGCGGTGGCGTCCAACCGCATCAAGGAACTCGAAAAGCACCTGCGAGTGCGGCTCTTCAACCGCACGACCCGGCAACTTACACCGACGGAGCATGGCCGCGTCTTCTACGACGGTGCGCGAAAGATCCTCGACGCCGTTACAGAAGCCGAAGCCGCCGTCAGTGCGCTTTCAGGCCAACCGCGCGGCACGATACGCATTACTGCCCCGCTGGGACTGGGACGCAGGCTGATCGCTTCGGGCATTCCCGAATTTCACGACCGGTATCCCGATATCGAAGTTCGGCTGCGCCTGTCTGACCATAATGTCGACATCATGAAGGAAGGGATAGACATAGCCTTTCGGCTCGGTCTGATCGAGGATTCGAGCCTGCGCATGCGCGGGGTGATGGATTGCGAAAGGGTGCTGGCCGCCGCGCCCTCCTATCTGGAGACGCGTGGCGAACCGCGCTCACCACAGGAACTCGTCAGCGGCAGGCACGACTGCCTGCTTCTGCGCTTTCCCGGCGCCAAGGAATATGTCTGGACGCTGAACACGCCGGAAGGTCCCCGCAAATTCGAGGTCCACGGCCCGTTCGATTCCGATGACGGCGACGTCATCACCGGTTGGGCGCTGGCCGGCCGCGGCATCATCAACAAGCCGCGCTTCGACATCGAACCCTTCCTGCGCGACGGACGGCTCAAGGTCATTCTGCCCGGGACACCTCCACCGCCTGTGCAACTCGCGGCCGTTTATCCGCACCGGAAGTTCCAGGACCCCAAGGTAAGGCTTCTGCTCGATTTCATGGCCGAGAGGTGTCAGCGGATGATCCGCGATATGCTGGCCGGACGCTGACTGCTCCCTCAGCCGAGACCGAGGAATGACAGGATCGCGACAACGATAACGACCAGACCGACGATATAGATGATGCTGTGCATGACGGTTCTCCTTGTTTCCGTCCTGCAAAACCGTCAAAGTGCCCTAACGGTTCCGTAACCGCCGTTATCTCACCATCGCATCGTACCCACACACGGCAACGCAACCGCGTAGCGGTTGCGACGTTATGCAGGCAACATCATATCATCTCTGCAACCCAAGGAGCCCTGCCGTGGCGAACCACAAGACCCTCAACGACCTGAAATCCAACGCCAAGAAAGTTGCGATCGAGATACTCAACGCAAGGCTCGCCGACGCCATCGACCTCGCGCTTCTGACCAAGCAGGCGCACTGGAATCTCAAGGGGCCGCAATTTATCGCCATTCACGAGATGCTGGACGGCTTTCGTACGACTATCGACGGTCACGTGGACACCATCGCCGAGCGTGCGGTCCAGCTAGGCGGCATGGCGCATGGAACCAGCCAGACGGTCGCCGAGAAAACCACGCTGAAGCCCTATCCCACCGACATTTCCAAGACGAAGGACCACCTCGCCGCGCTTATCGAGCGTTATGGTGTGGTGGCGAATTCGGTTCGCGCGGCCATCGACGAAACGGATGAGGCCGGCGATGCGGATAGCGCTGATATCTTCACCGCATTCTCGCGCGATCTCGACAAGAGCCTGTGGTTCCTCGAGGCCCACGTACAGGAAAAGGAATAGCTATCCGGCGAGGCCGCGCATGACTTCCGCCGCCACCAATGCAGCGATCACGGCCGACCTCTTGTCCTTAACGTCCGCCCCGCCGATCGGGCAGACCAGACCGGCGGCAGCTTCCTCGCTGCCGCCTGCTTCCTTGAGATACCAGCTTCTGAATGTCGCTCGTTTCGTCCTGGAACCGATCATGCCGACATAGGCCGCATCGCCGCGTGCCAGAGCTTCGGCAACGATCAGGAAGTCAAGCGCGTGGTCGTGGGTCAGCACGATGAAGACCGAGCCCGCCGGGGCCGCTCGAACGGCTTCTTCCGGCACCGCGGTCAGTTCCACTTCCACGCTTTCCGGCAGATCGCCGACCGCGTCGGCGCGGGTTTCCACCACCGTCACCTTGAGCGGCAGAAGCGCCAGCGCTTCTGCAAGCGCGCGGCCGACATGCCCTCCTCCGAACAGATACACATGCGGTTGCAACGCATCGGCGCGGGCGGTTCTTTCGGCCATTTCCGCGCGCAGGGCTTCATCGGCCAGCGTCAGATCGATTTTCACCCGCCCACCGCAGCACTGGCCGATTTCCGGCCCCAGCGGCACGTCGAGGAGATCGGCTGCCGCGATATCCGCGATCATCTCTCGCGCACGGTCGATCGCCATGAACTCGAGCCGCCCGCCACCGATGGTGCCGAAGATGGCGTCGGGCGAAACCAGCATCCACGCCCCTGCCTCGCGCGGTGTCGAGCCGGCAGCCTCGCGCACTTCGACCAG
>JAEWFU010000052.1 GCA_023388675.1 Pseudomonadota bacterium
GCGCCGCTTCGCGCTGGACAGGCGCAAAACTCGTGTTATAAACCACGCGCTTCGGGCGGAACACCAACGCCGTCCTTTGCAAGGAAAGCCTGCCAGGGCAACCTTGCCGGATGCCCAGATAGCTCAGTTGGTAGAGCAGCGGATTGAAAATCCGCGTGTCGGTGGTTCGAATCCGCCTCTGGGCACCATTTTGCCTCCTCGTAACATCCCACTAAGCAAGATAAATCAATGAGTTGGTAGGTTTTGGCTGCTCATGGCAACCCACCGCATACGGTTGCAATGCACCAGTTTGTGGGTAACGATCCGGCAATTATCCATTACCCATGCGCTTTCTGACTTCGCCTGTAAGAACGCCAAACCCAAAGACAAGCCGTATCGTCTCGCCGGTGGTGATGGCCTCTATCTCCTCTTCCAAAAAGGCACCTCGAAGCTCTGGCAGCTGCGTTATCGCTATCTGGCAAAGGAAAATATCCTCTCCTTTGGGAAATACCCCCTGGTGTCGCTTCTCGACGCGAGAGAGAAGCGTGACGGTGCCAAAAGATTGCTTATCAACCTCTCAACAAAACGCAGGGAAGAGAAGATTGCGGCCATTGCGGAAAGCGCGCACCACTTTCGGCCTGATCGCGGAGGAATACCTCATGCGGATGGAGGAACGTAGTGCTGCAGCGGCCACCATCACCAAAACCAAATGGCTTCTCGAAGACCTTGCCAGTCCACTCGCAAAGCGCCCGTCAAGGAAATCACCCTAGCGGAATTCTCCAACTTCTCCAGAAGATCGAGAAAAGTGGTCGCAGAGAGACAGCGCGGCGCTTACGAGGTGTGATCGGCAGTGTCTTCCGGCTGGCAATTGCAAAACCAGACAGAGCAAGCAGCCACGGGCACGCAAGCGGTGTGGGACGTTATCGAGCTTTGGCGGAGGAAGGGCCATCAGCGCCGGGGATGCACAGTCTTTTTCGAACGTATGGAACTTCCGGTCCTTGAGCTTGCGCGGCCGAGGCACAAAGCGTTCGCCGCCAAGGCGAACACCCCAAGACGTGATCAGCCCCGGCACGGCCGGCGGTGTGGTTCGGAAGCGATCAGATGGCGAGCTGCATGACCGGGTCGAGGTCGTTAGCCGAGCCCGGCGCATCGGGCGCCGAAGCATAGAGATCTGGCCTCCTCCTCAAAGAGGCCAGATCAATCTGTCGGGTCTACGACTAGACAACCTCCGTAACGGAACGCAGGAGCAGGTCATCCACCTCATGGTCTCGATGACTGTCTAAACTGATCCAGATCGATCACCAGCACGCATGTTACGTGTTGGCCTCTGTTTGGCTCACATCTAGACGATGCCCTCCCGATCGACGCGTCCCCCCTGCCGCTCATGCGGTTACTCGTAGGTGGGCCGGCCGGCTGCATCGAGCGCGGTGCGGCGCTCTTCCAGCCAGCGCTCGGTCTTCTCGCCTTCCGCTACATCGGCAACCTTTTCCCACGTCGCGGCAAGAAGTTCCTGGCGGGCGATGAGATCGTCGTTGTGCGCCTGGGCTTCGTCGCTCCACAGGCCCTTTTCCTTCCAGAATCGGACCGCTCCGTCATGATATGGCACCACCCACTGGAAGTCCTGACGGTCCTCGGACCAGCCGACCATTGCGGACTCGATCTTGACGTAATTTTCAAACTGCTCGTTGATCGCCCTGGTCAGATTGTAGACGAGGTCTTCGTCCTGGTCGGGATAGGCGACCACGACAGGGAACGGGAAGCCCGCGCATTCCACAGGGTTTTCTTCCGACATGTTTGGTCCGAGCGTGCCGTTACGCGGCGAGAACTGCGGCTTGATTGCCCGCAGCCGCTGCCAACCCTCGGTGTTCGATGCAGGCAGGGGCAGCCACTTCAGGCCCGATGGCGAGGCGGCCGCCTGCTGAGCGAGGCCGCCAGTGGTCAGCGTCGTGATCGCGTCGACCTGGCCGTTGACGAGCGCTTCCCACGAAGCGCCGAAGCTCGCGACCTCGACGCTCTCGACATCGTCCCACGTCATGCCGCCGAAGGCGAGAAAGCCTGCGACGTTGCTCTGCAGTGCCGGCGCCCCAACGACGAGCGCGACGCGCTTACCCTTCAGGTCCTCGACGGACTCGATGCCCGCATCGCCGCGTAGCGCCATGGTGAAGCAGTTGTCGGAGTTGGAGCCGACCAGCATGCGCAGCGGCTGCGGACCGATCTCCGGTGCCGAGAAAGCTTCCGTGCCCTCGACCGCATTGAAGGACTCGGAGCCCACGACACCGAACTGGACGCGTCCCTGCTGCAGCGGAATGAAGCGGGCGACGTCGGACGTGGCCGGCAGCACGCGCAGCGACGTGTCGTAGGCATTGCCCAGCGCAGTGCCGAGCGCCACGGCCTGATTGTATGAGGCCGCGCCGACGTCATAGGACGTGACCGCGAGCGTGCCCGGAAGTTCGACCTCTTGCGCATGGACCAGCGACGAAGTGGTGGTGAGCAGCAGAAGCGTGGCGGCAGTGCCTAATCTTCTCATTGCGTTCATGTGGTTTCCTCCCAAAAATGCCTGGAGCACCGCATGGCGCGGAGCTGAATAACTGATTATCGGTCGGCCCGGTGATCCACAAACCCCCGGGGCCACCATTCCGTTCTGCGAAACGGCGTCAGTCTCCCGGGAAACCAAGAAGCGCCTTAACCTCGAGATATTCCTCGAAGCCGTGAACGCCGAATTCGCGACCGTTGCCCGACTGCTTGTAGCCGCCGAAGGGCAGGCTGCGGTCGAACGGGGCGCCGTTGAAATAGACACGGCCGGCACGGATGCGGTTGGCGACGCGGCGCGCCCGCTCGGCGTCCCTCGATTGCACGAAGCCGGCCAGCCCGAAGGGTGTCGCATTGGCGATCTCGATCGCCTCGTCCTCGGTGTCGTAGGTCATCATCGACAGAACGGGCCCGAACACTTCCTCGCGGGCGATCCGCATCTGCGGCTTCACGTCGGCGAACACGGTCGGGCGGACGTAATAGCCGCGATTGACTTCCACTGGCCGCCCTGGGCCGCCGGCGACCAGCGTCGCGCCCTCGGCGATGCCGGACTGGATGAGGTCCTGGACCTTGTCATATTGGCCCTGGCTGACGAGCGGCCCCATCGTCGTGGCGGGATCCGTCGGGTCGCCGAGCCTGATCGTCTCGATCGCGCCGCGAGCAGCCTCGACGGCGATGTCGCGCTGCGAGCGATGCACCAGCATGCGCGTCGGCGACTGGCAGTTCTGCCCGCCATTGGTGTTGCAGGCGTGGACGCCCGCAGCGACCGAGGCGGCGATGTCGGCGTCCGGCAGGATGATGTTGGCCGACTTGCCGCCGAGCTCCTGCGCCACTCGCTTCACCGTATCGGCCGCCAGCTTGGCGACCCGGATGCCGGCGCCGGTCGAGCCGGTGAACGACACCATGTCGATCTCGGGATGGGCGGCAATCGCCTCGCCGACGGTCGGGCCGTCGCCATTGACGAGATTGAATACGCCGGCCGGCACGCCAGCTTCGTGGATGATCTCGGCAAGCACCATGGCGCTCAGCGGCGCCATCTCGCTTGGCTTCAGCACGACGGTGCAGCCGGTGGCGAGCGCAGGGGCGACTTTGGAGGCCACCTGGTTCAGCGGCCAGTTCCATGGCGTGATCAACCCACACACCCCGATCGGCTCGCGCCGGACGATGCCGACGCCTTCGGGCCGCTCGAATTCGTAGCGGGCGAGCACGCGTAGCGCCTCTTCAAAATGGAACAGCGCCACGGTGGACTGGCGCTCCGTGGCGAACGTAATCGGGGCGCCCATCTCCATGGTCATGGTGCGGGCGAGTTCCGGCAGCCGCGCCCGGAATCCCTCCACGATGCGCTCGAGAAGCCCCATCCGGTACTCCCGCGTCGTCTCGGAAAAGTGCGAAAAGGCGCGGCGTGCCGCAATGGCGGCACGGTCGACGTCGGCTGTGCTGCCGAGGCTGATACGCCCGACGGCCTCCTCGGTGGCAGGATTGACGATCGCCAGCGACTTAGCCTGCGCCGGCGGCGTCCATTTGCCGTCGATGTAGAAATTCAGGGCCTCGTTCATGCATCCTCCGATATTCGCAAGACCTGTTCGTATTTCATCCTAGGCGGTCGGTTTGACCTGGCAACGACGCGCTTCGCCTGTTTCGCCAGACGAACGTCGCGCATCTCACCCAGCACCGAGCAGTGGCGCTGGACCACCCATCTCCGCCGCAAGTGCATCCAGGTCGCGCACCAGCGAGCGCGGCACGGTGATTATGCCGCCCGCACCGCGTTCGGCCGCGATCTTGCGGTCGCCCGGCAGCGCAGATCCCTCGTCCGCCAATATGGCGGCCGCCAGTGCCGCCACACGCTCGGCATAAGGCTCGGCAAGGCCGAAATGCGCCGGATCGATCGCCAGAAGCAGCCACGAGCAGTCGGCGGGCACGGCGGGGTCGCCATACATCGGCGCGAGTTCAGCACCGGCCGATCCACCGGCCAGCGCGCAGAGGAAGTCGATCATCAACGCCAGGCCGAAACCCTTGGCCCCTGCCGCCGGCAGCAGCATGCCGCGCAGGCCTTCGGCGGCATCTGTGGTGGGGCGGCCGGAGGCATCGAGCGCCCAGCCCTCCGGAATGGCTTCGCCGCGTTCGGCCGCCAGTCTGACCTTGCCCATCGCCACCGCGCTCATCGCCATATCGAAGACAATCGGCGGTCTGCCTGCCGTAGGCACGGCAATTGCCAGAGGATTGTTGCCGACGACCGGGCGGCTGCCGCCCGGCGCGGGCAGCATCGGGCGTGAATTGCACATCGCGATGCCAATCAAACCGGCGTCGGCCGCCACGCGGGCGTGGCGGCCGGCTATCCCAAAATGCGTCGCGGAACGCACCGCGGCAGCGCCCACCCCATGGGTCCGGGCGGCCGCGATGGCTTGGCCCATCGCCTGCCGCGCGACGGCATGGCCAAGAGCCAGGCCGGCATCAAACACTGTCACCGCGCCGCTTTCATGTACGCGTTTCAGCTCGGCCGTGCCGGAGATCGTGCCGGCGCGCAGGCGGCGCAGATAGGAGGGCGCCTGCAGCATGCCGTGCGAGCTGGTGGCCTGCAGGTCGGCCTCCACCAGTGCCTCGGCGACAGTGGCTGCGGCGTCCCCCGCCGCACCGGCAGCGACGAACAGATCGGTGAGATAAAGCCGCGCCCGCGACGTCTCGATCTCGACCCTATCGCTTGTTTCGTTCGCCATAACGCCATCCCTCTTCGACCCCCGTGGCGAAGCCGTGGCCCAAACGGCCGGCGCGGTCAAATGAGCGCGTGCTACCATCGCTGTCCGTTTCACCACGCGGAATGCACCGAGGGGTGGTTTGCGTGGGCGCGCGCGAAGCTCTACGAGCGCGGTTGACGGCCTGCGCCGGTCCAGGGAGGTTGCTGTGGCGATAACATACGACGTCGTGAGGCGGGTCGCGCGCGACCTCTATGGCTGGTCGTTGAAGAAGGTTCCCGACGACACCCTCGTAGCCCTCGCCGACGCACGGGCGCGCGAGACCAATCCGACCTCGCAACGCACGCTGGATTTCATGCAGGCTGCGGCCCGCGCCGCCGAGCGCGAGGACCGTCACGCCTGTTCGGATGCCGGCTTTCCGACCTATTTCGTCAAGATGGGCACGCGGCTGACGCTCGACGGCGACATCCGCAGGGCCTTCGTCGACGGCTTCGCGGATCTGGTTGCAACGATCCAGCCGCCGATCCTCAAATTCATCACCCACCCGCTGACGCTGGAGCGAAGCTACGAAGGCAAGGACATGCCGATCGTCTCCTTCGATGTTGCCGACGGCGCCGACTATATGGAGATCACCTGCTCGCCCAAGGCGCTCGGCTCCGGTCGTTGGGCCGACCTCAAGGTGTTTTCCTATCCGACGCTCGCCGACATCGAAGCTTATGTGATGGAATGCGTCATGGAGGCAGGCTCGCAGCATTGCCCCCCGGTGGTGATTGGCATCGGCATTGGCGGCTCGTTCGACAATGCCGCCAAGCTCGCCAAGATGTCCACGCTACGCCGCATCGGCACGCGCCATGCCGACCCGATGGTCGCCGACATGGAGGACCGGCTTCTGGTGGCGGTGAACAAAACCGGCTTCGGGCCGATGGGGACCGGCGGCGACACCACCGCGCTCGCGGTCCATGTCGACTATTCCCACGGCCATGGCTTCGTGCCGGTGGCAGTGTGCTTCAATTGCTGGATAAACCGCCGCACGACGGCGCGCATCCACGGTGATGGGAAGGTGGATCGCGTTGAGTGAACCCCACACCATTCGACGTCTTACCCTACCGCTGTCGCGCGACGAGGCGCGATCGCTGACGCTTGGCGAGACGGTCCTGCTCGACGGGGAGGCGACGATGACCGCCGGCTTCCCAACCCATCAGCGCATCGTGAAGGTGCTTGACGAAGGTCGGAAATTGCCTTTGCCGATGGCCAACGGAGCCTTCTTCCACATGGGCAGTTCGTGCCGGCAGGAAGGCGGGCGCTGGATCACGAACTACGTCAATCCGACGACTTCGACGCGCTTTGACGACTACATGCCCGGCATCGTGCGTCAGCTCGGTCTGACGGCGACCGGCGGCAAGGGTGGCATGGGACGCGCCAGCGTCGAGGCGCTGCGGGACGTTGGCTGCGTCTATTTCTCGATGCCCGGCGGCGCATCGCCACTATTGAGCACAGGCGCGGTCGAGCGGCTTCAGACCGGCTGGGATGACCTCATCGAGCAGTTCCGGCTGTCTCGCTTCCGGCTCGACGGTTTCGGCCCCGTCACCGTTGCGATCGACGCCCATGGCAACAGCATGTACGAGGTTATACAGGATGGCGCGGCGGCGCGCATGCCGGAAATCCTCGAAGGACTCGAGCAGGCGCGTCGAGAATCGGCCGCACGCCTCGCCGCCACAAAACGCGTCTGACATCACCTTGAACTGAGGTCTGAAACGGAAAGGATAGCCCGTGCGGCGCTATTTCGAAGATTTCTCCATCGACGAGACCTGGGTCAGCAAGACCGTCACGCTCAGCGAAGACGAAATCATCCGCTATGCTCGCGAGAATGATCCGCAGCCGATCCACACCGATCCCGAGAAGGCGGCCGCCGGTCGTTTCGGAACCGTCATCGCCAGCGGCTGGCAGATCGCGGCGCTGTCGATGCGGCTCTTCGTCGAAGCTGGCGGCTATGGCGAGACACCGATGGTCGGCCTCGGTATCGACGAATTGCGCTGGCGCCGCCCAGTGCGCCCCGGCGATACGCTGCAGGTGACGCGTGAAGTAGTCGCCAAGGAACGTCACAAGACGCGGCCGGAATACGGCATCATCCGCACCAAGGTGACGGTGACCAACCAGGACGGGGAAGCCGTGATGACGCTGGTCACGCTCGGGCAGGTCCCGGCCCGCCCGGCGTAGCTCAGTCTAGAGGTGCCGTCCTTCGTCGACCGGCACGACGATGCCCGTCGACGAGGTCAGGTGGGTTATGCAGGCGAGTACGGCGGCGGCCACGTCGTCGGCGCCGGTGATCTTGCGTAGCGGCATCTTTTCGGCCAGCGCCTCGAGCTGCGCGTGGGTGCGGCCGGGCACGAAGTCGGTATCCACGCCCGCCGGCGAAACTGAGAAAACCCTGATCTTCGGCGCCAGCACCTTGGAAAGCCCGATGGTCAGCGTGTCGAGCCCGCCTTTGGCTGCGCAATAGGCGAGGCTTGAGCCGACACCGGTACGCGCGGCGATCGACGAGACGTTGACGATGACGGCGTTGTCGCCGCGTTCGAGAAGCGGGCGAAAGGCGCGCACCACGGCAAACGGCCCGCGCAGATTGACGCTGACGATGCGGTCGAAAATTTCATCACTGAGGCCGTCGAGGTCGTTGGCCGGCACCGGCTGCGTCGCACCGCCATTGTTGACCAGCACGTCGAGCCGACCGAAGCGCTGCTCGATCGCCGAGGCCGCCTCGCTGACGCAGGCGGAATCATCGATAGTTACGCGCAGCGCCATGTGGCTCTCGCCGGGCAGCGAACGCACCACGTCCTCGGCTACCTCGCGGCGGCTGTTGTAGCCGACCACTACGGTGGCGCCGAGCGCTGCCAGCCGTGTTGCAGTGGCGCGTCCGATGCCGCTGCTGGCGCCTGTGACCAGCGCGATGCCGAGCCCCGATTCCACGGACTTGGGCGTCTCGTTCATGCGCTCTTCTCCCAATATGGCTGGCGAAGCTCCTGTTTGAGGATCTTGCCGGCATTGTTGCGCGGCAGGTCGCCGCGTATCTCGATCGCCGACAGGCGCTGGGTGCGCCCGACCTGGCTATTGACCCAGTCGAGCAGCGTCGCCGGCGTGAGCGTCGTGCCGTCCCTGGAAACAACCAGCCCGAGCGGCGTCTCGCCCCAGGCCTCGCTTGGAATGCCGATCACCGCGGCTTCGGCGACGTCTGGATGGCCCAGCAGCTTCTCCTCGAGGTCCGAGGCGTAGATGTTGAAGCCCCCGGAGATGATCATGTCCTTCTTGCGGTCGAGCAGGACGAGGAATCCGTCCTCGTCAAACATGCCGATGTCGCCGGTGCGATGGCAGAGCGTTCCGTCCAGGTCGCGCCAATAGAAGGCGCGGTTGGCGTCCTCGTTGCGGAAGTAGCCCGACATCATCGTCGGCGAGCGGCCGATGATCTCGCCGCGCTCGCCTGCCGGAAGCGCGTTGCCGG
>JAEWFU010000111.1 GCA_023388675.1 Pseudomonadota bacterium
GCCGCCGTTCGTCGATGGCTGCGTAGAGCTTGCGCACGGACACGGCGCCGAACCCTTCGACATTCTCCAGCTTGGTCAGCGAGCCTTCCTGCCGCGCCTTCAGCGTGAAGATGTCGGCCGGCGTGCGGATACGCAGTGACGGATCTTCGTGATTGAAGAAGAACTCGATCTGCTTTTCGCCCAGCCCCTCGATGTCGAACGCGTTGCGCGACACGAAATGCCGGATGCGCTCCACGGCCTGTGCGGGGCAGACAAGCCCTCCCGTGCAGCGGCGCACCGCCTCCCCTTCCTCGCGCACCGCATGGCTGTCGCAGGCCGGACAGCGGTCGGGAAAGACGTAAGGCTGCGCGTCCGTCCGACGCTTCTCGGGCACGATGTCGAGGATTTGCGGAATGACGTCGCCGGCCCGCTGCACCAGCACGGTATCGCCGACGCGGATGTCCCTGCCCTCGCGGATCGGCTGCCCGTCATTGCCGATGCCGCGGATGTAGTCCTCGTTGTGCAGCGTCGCATTGGTCACCACGACGCCACCGACCGTCACCGGCTCAAGCCGCGCCACGGGCGTCAGTGCGCCGGTGCGGCCGACCTGTATCTCGATCGCACGCAGCACGGTGGTCGCCTTCTCGGCCGGGAACTTGTGCGCGGTCGCCCAGCGCGGGCTGCGCGAGCGAAACCCGAGCCGTTCCTGAAGGTCGAGTCGGTCGACCTTGTATACGACGCCGTCGATGTCATAGGGCAGGCTCGCCCGCTCGGCCTCGATGCTGCGATAGCGCGCCAGCATCTCCTCGACCGATCGGCAGATGCCCATGTGGTCGTTGACGCGGAAACCCCACGTGCCCAGCCGCTTCACGGCCTCGAACTGCGTTTCGGCCAGCGGCGCGCTCGTCTCTCCCCACGCATAGGCGAAGAATTTCAGCGGCCGTTTGCGCGTGTTCTCCGGGTCCTTCTGGCGCAGGCTGCCAGCAGCGAAATTGCGCGGATTGGCGAAGACGCGGCCGGTTTCTTCCGCCATGCGCTCGTTGAGCGCCAGAAAGTCGTCACGGCGCATATAGACCTCGCCGCGCACCTCCACCACGTCGGGGGCGTCGTCCGGAAGCCGGTGCGGCACCTCATCCAGTGTGCGGATGTTGGCGGTGACGTTCTCGCCGGTCGAGCCATCGCCGCGCGTTGCGGCCGTCACCAGCTCGCGTTTCTCGTAGCGAAGCGACATCGACAGGCCGTCGATTTTCGGCTCGGCCGTGAACGCCAGTTCCTGCTCGGCTGGCAGTGCCAGGAAGCGCCGGACCGAAGCAACGAAGTCGCGCACGTCCTCGTCGGAAAAGACGTTGTCCAGCGACAGCATCGGCTTGGCATGGACGACTTGCCCGAACACACCCGAGGGTGTGGCACCCACCGCGACGGAAGGCGAATCCTCGCGCATCAGTTCGGGAAAGGCAGCCTCGATCTCAGCGTTGCGCAGCCGCAACGCGTCGTATTCGGCATCAGAAATCGTCGGCGCATCCTCGCCATGATAGCGCCGGTCATGCTCGGCAATCTCGGCGGCAAGCGCAGCAAGTTCCTCCGCAGCCTCCTCGGCGGAAAGGTCTTCGACGGGTTTTTGCGAACGGGACATGGCGAGAATCCGGGCTGCGGCTGGTGCGATACACTAATACCACCGACGCCGGGCTCAAGAGCCCCGTGTCAGGAGACCACGGCATTCTCCCGCAGAAGCCGCTCGGCGGCAGCGCGAGCTTCTTCCGTGATCGTCGCGCCGGCAAGCATGCGCGCGATCTCTTCCTGCCTGTCGGGCCGTCCAAGCGCCGCGACGCCGGTTGCCACCTTGTCGGCCCCACCGGATTTGGAGATCAGGTAATGCGTGCCCGCGCGCGCTGCGACCTGCGGCGCATGGGTGACGGAAAGCACCTGGATATGGCTTGCCAGCCGAGCGAGCCGCTGCCCGATGGCATCGGCCACCGCGCCGCCCACGCCGGTGTCGATCTCGTCGAAGACGAGCGTCGGCGCCGAACCGCGATCGGCCAGCGCGACCTTCAGCGCCAGCAGGAACCGCGACAGCTCGCCGCCGGAAGCGACCTTCATGATCGGCCCGGCGCGCGTGCCCGGATTGGTTCGCACCCAGAACTCGATCTGGTCTATGCCGGCTTCCGTCCGGTCGTCGGATTCGGAGGCGATTTCCACCAGGAACTCGGCGCGCTCCAGCTTGAGCGCAGGCAGTTCCTTCATCACCGAGCGGGCGAGAGCTTCCGCCGCCCCCTTTCGCAGTTCGGACAGGTGCGCCGCCGCCTCGTCATAGGCGGCGCGCGCCGCAAGCGCTTCCTTTTCCAGCCCCGCCAGCCGTTCCTCACCTGCGTCGAGGTCGGCAAGGTCGGCCGCCATGGTGTCGCGCAATGCCGCCAGGTCGTCGACGGCCACGGAATGCTTGCGCGCGACAGCCCGCACCGCGAACAACCGCTCTTCGGCATCCTCGAGCGCTTTGGGATCGAACTCGGCAGCCCGCATGGCGGCATCGACAGCCTCCTGCGTGGCATCGAGCGAAATCAGCGCTTCGTCGAGCGTCTTGATGATCTCGTCCAGCAGGCCCGGTGCCGCCTCGGCCTTGCGCTGCAGCCGCCGGAGCAGGCTTGCGAGCTGCGGAACCGACGAATTCGGCCCCGACAGCACATCCTGCGCGTCCGAGATGTCGGAAGCTATCTTCTCCGCATGCATCATCGCCGCGCGGCGCTCGGCCAGTTCGGTTTCCTCGCCGGGTTGTGGCTCGAGACGCGAAAGCTCTTCAACCGAAGCGCGGAGGTAGTCCGCCTCGCGCGCAGCAGCCTCTACTTTTGCGCGATGGCTGACAAGCGCTTGCTCCGCTCCGCGCCATGTACGCCAGGCGCGGCCAACCGACTGCGCCGCCCCCACATGGCCGCCGAACGCATCGAGCAGATCTCGGTGCGCGGCAGCGTCCACCAATGCGCGGTCGTCGTGCTGGCCATGGATTTCCACCAGCGCCCGGCCGATCTGGCGCAGCAGCGTGACACTTGTCGGCTGATCGTTGACGAAGACCCGGCTGCGGCCGTCCGCCGACTGGCTGCGGCGCAGGATCAGGTCACCGTCATCATCGAGGCCGTTTTCGCGCAAAAGTTCGCGCGCCGGGTGATTCTGCGGAACGTCGAAGATCGCGATGACATTGCCCTGCCCGGCCCCGTTGCGGACAAGCGAGGCATCGCCACGCGCGCCGAGCGCAAGCGACAGCGCATCGAGGAGGATCGACTTGCCGGCACCCGTCTCGCCGGTCAGCACCGAAAGGCCGGTCGAAAAATCGATGTCGAGCCGTTCGATCAGTACGATATCGCGGATCGACAGGTGGGCGAGCATCTAGCCTCTGGCGAAGTCTGGATCAGCTTCTGGCGTTCCCGCCGAGCAGCGAACCGGCCCGGCTGAGCCAGGAATCCTGATTCTCGCGCGGCGACAAGCCGCCCGACTGCAGAAGCGCATAGGAATCCTTGTACCACTGGCTCTCGGGATAGTTGTGTCCGAGCACGGCGGCGGCCGTCTGCGCCTCGGAAGCGAGGCCCATCGCGTAGTAGGTCTCCGTCAGCCGCGCCAGCGACTCCTCGACATGGCGGGTATCGGAATAGACCTCGACGACATTGCGGAACCGTTTCACGGCCGCGATGTACTCACGACGCTCGAGATAATAGCGGCCAATCTGCATCTCCTTGCCGGCGAGCTGGTCGCGGGCAAAGCGGATCTTGGCTTGCGCGTCCTCGACATATTCGGACTCCGGCCACCGGTCGATCACCTCCTGCATCGCTTCAAGCGCGCGCCGCGACTCCTTCTGGTCGCGGGTCACGTCGCGAATCTGCCGGAAATAGGACAGGCCCACGATGTATTGTGCGTATGCAGCATCGTCGGTGGTGGGATAAAGCGAAACATAGCGCTTCCCGGCGGTCACAGCCTCTTCGTAGTTACCCTGACGGTACTGAGCGAAGGCGTTCATAACCATCGCCTTGCGAGCCTGCTCCGAATAAGGATGCTGGCGGTCCACCGCCTCGAACTTCTTGCCCGCCTCGCTCATCCGGCCGGCCTCGAGGTTCGCAAGGCCCTGATTGTAAAGCTCGTCGGCGGGCTCCACACTCTCGACATATGCGGCAAGGTCGACGTCGCGATCGCTGGCGCAGGCCGAGACAAGCAGCGGCAGCGCAATGGCAGACACGACCAGCCCGACCATGCGGGGGCGCCTGTCGCAAGCGGCTCTCCGGAAATCACTCATAACGGGTGTTCGCCCCTCTGGCGTTCAATAACCTGTCAACGCATCGGCCGTCTGCGAAAATGAAAATCGTCTCGCGGCGCAATGCTCGAATGTCGCGGCAGTCATAGTTCAACTACCGTCCCTCGGCAACGTTCTTGCCCCTCAATGGCACTTTTTTGTGGCGACGAAATGTTACCGCTGCGCAATACACAGCCAGGCAACAACCGTTGCCGGCTGTCAGATCGCCCAGGGTGCGTAGACCGGCGCGTTGACGGCGATCATCTCGGCCTTGCGGCCGCTTTCCCGGCGGCCCGTCTCGACGATCTCGAATGCCGAGCGATCCGAGAGCAGCCGCCGCAGGGCTGCGGCGTTCAGCCGATGCCCACCTCGATAGGAACGGAAGCAGCCGATGAAGCGCGCGCCGGCAAGCGCCAGATCGCCCATGGCGTCCAGCATCTTGTGACGCACGAACTCGTTGGAATAGCGCAGGCCTTCCATGTTGATGACACGATCGTCGTCGCCGATCACCACGGAATTCTCGAGCGACGAACCGAGCGCATAGCCGGCAGCCCACAGTCTTTCGACATCCTTCATGAAGCCGAAGGTCCGCGCCCGCGCGATATCCTTGCGGAACAGGTCCGGCGTGACGTCTGCCGCATAGAATTGCCGGCCGATTGCCGGGCTGTCGAAGTCGATCTCGATTTCGAAGCGAGTGCCGTCATGGGGGCGGAACTCCGCCCAGGAGGCACCGCTCTCGATACGAACGGGCTTGACGACGCGGATATAGCGGCGCTTCACCGGCTGCTGCTTGATGCCGACCTGGTCGAACGCTTCCACGAACGGCCCGGCGCTGCCGTCAAGCACTGGAACCTCGTTCCCGTCGATCTCGATGGCGAGATTGTCGATACGCAGGGAGGACAGCGCGGCCAGCAGATGTTCGACAGTCGCGACGTGCACACCCGCAGGATCGCCGAGGATGGTGCTGAGATCCGTACCGCCCACTTCGGCCACCAGCGCCCGCATCTCGACCGTCTCGCCATTGCCGAGAACGCGCGTGAATACGATGCCCGTGTCGGGATCTGCCGGGCTGAAATGAATGGAAACGGGTTTTCCGCTGTGCACGCCCGTGCCGGATAGCGACACGCGCGAATTGAGCGTGGTCTGGTAGTCGTGCAACTCGATCCCCATAGGCCCGTCCCGGTTACGCCCGCAAGATCGGCATGCCGATTGCGGCTCTTCTCACCGGTCGGCGGATTCTCATCCCCACGAATCCCCTGACCGTAACGCTTGGTCGGGAAGATAAAGTTCCGGGGCGGAGAGTCCAAATCACGGTTTCTTACCTTCTGTTACGGCACGGAACGACTTCAGTTCTCGCGTTAACCCTTTGTTATCATTTTGCCTTTGACGGCGAAAGGCGAGCGCTTGCGCGCCCGCCTGTAACATTGCGTTACCGCACTCAAACGGCCTGAAAGGTGGCCGGGCGGCGCCCGCCCGGAACCCTTTGCTAGTTGGCCTGCCGGCGCAGGAATGCCGGGATTTCAAGCTGGTCGTCATCCTGCGGCGCACGCGGCTGAACCGAGAGCCGGCCCTGGTCGTCAAGCTGGCCACGGCGCGGCGCATAGGCCTGCGAGTCGCCCATCTGCGGACGGCGTTGCTCAGGCTGACGCAGACGCGGCTCGCGCGGCTGCGCAGGCTGAAGGCGTGCAGGCTCATCTTCACGGCGACCGGCGGAGAGCCCCTGGGTCAGGCGCTTGAGCAACCCCATCGGGCCGCGCTCCTCGCCATCGTGAGCATGCGGCGCTTCCAGTTCAGCACGTACGACCGGCGGAAAGTCCTCGACGCGCGGCATGCGCGGCTGAACGGGCGCGGGAGCCATCTGGGGAGCGACAGCGTGCTCCGCCACCGGTGCCGGCCGCATCTGGACGGGCTGCTGCATTGCCTGCGGCGCAACCGCTTCGGGAGCCGGCTGTGCGAACAGCTTGCTCTGCGGGCGGAACTCCGGTTCGGCGGCACGGGGAGCCGTTGCGGCCATTTCGGCGTTCATTTCCGCGATACGGATCGCTTCGGCAACCGGATCGCCAGCGCGCGGCGCCTCGGCCTGAAGCGGGGCGGGCTGGGCCGGGCGGACTTCGACCGGACGCTGCTGCTGGACCGGCTTCTGCGGCTGGCGCACGGCAATCGGCGGCACGTTGATGTCCGCGGACGACTTGTCGATGCCCGTGGCGACCACCGACACGCGGATGACCCCTTCCAGCTCCTCGTCGAAGGTGGCGCCGAGGATGATATTGGCATCCTGGTCCACTTCCTCGCGGATGCGGGTAGCCGCTTCGTCGACCTCGAACAGCGTCAGGTCGCGACCACCGGTGATGGAGATCAGCAGGCCCTTCGCGCCCTTCATCGACGTCTCGTCGAGCAGCGGGTTTGCGATCGCCGCTTCGGCGGCCGCCATCGCGCGGCCTTCGCCGGAAGCCTCGCCGGTGCCCATCATCGCCTTGCCCATCTCGCGCATCACCGAGCGGACGTCGGCGAAGTCGAGGTTGATCAGGCCTTCCTTGACCATCAGGTCGGTGATGCAGGCAACGCCGGAATAGAGCACCTGGTCGGCCATCGCGAAGGCGTCGGCGAAGGTGGTCTTGTCGTTGGCGATACGGAAGAGGTTCTGGTTCGGAATGACGATCAGGGTATCGACGCTCTTCTGCAGTTCCTCGATGCCCATGTCCGCCGTTTTCATGCGGCGCTGGCCTTCGAAGTGGAACGGCTTGGTCACGACGCCGACCGTCAGTATCCCCTTCTCTCGGGCAGCGCGTGCAACGACCGGGGCTGCGCCGGTGCCCGTGCCGCCGCCCATGCCGGCGGTGACGAAGCACATATGCGTGTTGGAGAGGTGGTCGACGATCTCGTCGATGCACTCTTCAGCCGCGGCGCGCCCCACTTCTGGCTGCGAGCCGGCGCCCAGACCCTCGGTCACATGCGCGCCGAGCTGGATCAGACGGTCCGCCTTCGACTGGGTGAGCGCCTGTGCATCAGTGTTGGCAACGACGAACTCGACACCACGCAGACCGGCGGTGATCATGTTGTTGACGGCATTGCCGCCACCACCACCGACACCGAACACGGTGATGCGCGGCTTGAGTTCGGTAATGTCCGGCTTCTGCAGATTGATGCTCATTTTCCTCGTCCTTTTCGCCTTTCCCGCCGCTTCGCCGCCGCGGCTGCGTGGGGCTATCCCCGCTGTTAGAAACTATCTCTGAACCACTGACTGACACGATGGAGCCTGCCGCCCGTACCAGTGCCCTTGAAACGCAGGACACCGCCCTTTCCGTACCGGCTCTCGGCCTCCGCGACCTGCGGATAGATCAGCAGGCCAACCGTGGTCGCGAATGCCGGCCCCTTGGCCGCTTCCGGCAGGCCGGTAACGCCAAGAGGGCGCCCCAGCCTTACATTGCGCGCGAGAATACGCCGCGCCGCCTCCGGCAGGCCCGCAAGCTGGCTGGCACCACCCGTAAGCACCACCCGCTTGCCGACCACGCCGCCGAAACCGGACTTGTTCAGCCGGTCCCGCACGATCTCCAGAGTTTCCTCGATCCGCGCCCGGATGATCTTGTTCATCACGGAGCGCGGCGCATGCTGCGGCATGTCGCCGTCGTCCGGACCGATCGGTTGGATCGTCACCATGTCGCGATCGTCGTCGACCGCAGGCAAGGCCGAGCCGTGCATCACCTTGAGCCGCTCGGCGTGTTCGCGCCCAGTCGAAAGTCCCCGCGCCAGATCCATGGTGACGTGCCCGCCGCCGATCGGCAGCACCTCGGCATGAACGAACTTGCCCTCGGCAAAGATCGAGATCGTCGTCGTGCCGCCACCCATGTCGATGCAGGCAGCGCCCATCTCGGCTTCATCGTCGACCAGCGCGGACAACCCGCTGGCATAAGGCGTGGCAACCAAACGCTCGACCGACAGATGCGAGCGGTTCACGCAGAGTTCCAGATTGCGCAGCGGGGCAGCGTCTGCAGTCAGCACATGCATGTCGACGCCCAGCACGTCGCCGATCATGCCGCGCGGATCGCGAATCCCGCGCTCGGCATCGAGCGAGAAGCCGACCGGCAGCGAATGCACCACCTCGCGCTCCGCACGCAGTGCCTGTTTGGCGCCTGCGGCCAGTACACGCCTGATGTCGCCCTCGCCGGCTTCATGGCCGCCAAGATTGACCGAGGACGAGAAGATCGTGCTCTTCATCCGCCCGGCGGACATGTTCACGAACAGCGACTCGACGGTCAGACCGGCCATGCGCTCGGCCGCATCGACCGCCAAACGGATCGACTGTTCGGCGCGGTCCAGGTCGATGATGGTGCCGGACTTCACGCCCTGCGACTTCTGGTGACCGATGCCGATGACCTTCACCTTGTGGGTGCGACCCGGCAGGCGTTCGCTTTCCTCGCAAGGCTTCAGGCGACCGATGACGCAGCACACCTTGGTGGAGCCGACATCCAGCACGGTTACGATGCCGGAGCGGCCGGCCGTCGAATCTTTCTGTCCGCCGAGCCAGCTCATATGTGACGCTCCGCAGGACGGTAATTCTTGCCAAGGCGCTCCTTGAGCGCAGCTTCGCGGGCAACGGCGGCGTCCGGCGTCAGCTTGACGACGAGCCGGTCGGCAAAGCGCATGTCGACCGTTTCGATGTCGCGCGAAAGAAGGCCGTAGCGATGGTCGAGCGCCAGAAGGTCGCGCAGCGCCTCATCCTCGCCGTGCTCGGGCAGCTTGACGGTCATGCCGTTTTCGAGGCGCAGATTCCAGCGCCGTTCGGAGACGCGCACATAGCCGCGCACGCGCGCCGCCAGATCGGGATAGGCGGCCACCTTGGCAACGAAACCGGCAGCAGGCTCATCCGCCCCGACGCCGACGACCAGCGGCAGCGCGCGATAGCGCGCGCCCGAAAGCGGCGCAATCGCCCTGCCGTC
>JAEWFU010000274.1 GCA_023388675.1 Pseudomonadota bacterium
CCATGCTCGCCAAGCAGGCTGCCGCCAGCGTGACGAATGCCCTCGGCGGTGAGGAAGCGTTGCGCGAACTCGGCGTTCTGCCGGCCGACATCCGTGAGCCCATCGATCAGGCGCGCGCCGCCAAAGAGCTTGGCTTCGAGGCGCTCTCGCCGGGCGCCGCGTGAAAGCAGCGCGTTGACGAGCAGCTCCATCGCGTGAACGCCATGGCGCTGCGCCTGTGACGCCGTGTCTTGGGAGCGATTGCCGGGCAAGAGAAAATGGTTCATGCCGCCGACACCTGCGATGGGATCGCGCATGCATGCTGCCACGCAGCTACCCAGCAGCGTGGTCAGCACGGCTTCAGGATCGTCGGTGACGAACTGCTCGCCCTGAACGACATGGACCCGCAGGCCGCCGGTGACGGATGACTGTATGCGCGGCGGGCTTCGCTCGATCACGCCGCGCTTCATCGCCATGCACTCCGCAGGCAAAGCCCGGTCGGCCCCGACCCGTCAGGTGGTGTTCCGATGATTGCGTGCATATGGCCCCCCTCTGCACATCAAGCTGTTTCCCTGGTAGCGTTGCACCGGTTGATGACTTCAGCGCCGATGCGCTCCAGCGGCAATTGGCGCTCGACCGCTCCAATCTCGAATGCCACCCTCGGCATGCCGTAGACTACCGATGTCTGTTCGTTCTGGCCGATCGTCGCAGCGCCCGCATTGCGCATCGACAGGAGGCCATTCGCACCGTCGCGCCCCATGCCCGTAAGGATGACGCCGACAGCGCTTTTGCCGGCAACTCGCGCGACGGAATCGAACAGAACATCCACGGACGGACGGTGTCCGTTGACTGCCGCTTCCGGAACAAGCCGGCACCGAAGCTGCGCCGATCCGGCGACCTGGAGATGGTTGTCCCCGCCAGGTGCAAGATAGATCTGGCCGACACGGAGCTGCGCGCCCTCGGTCGCCTCCTCGACATGAGCGGCACAGGTCCGGTTGAGGCGCTCGGCGAAGCTTCGAGTGAAGGTGCCGGGCATATGCTGGGTGATAACGGTCGGCGGGCAGTTGGCCGGAAAGGCCGACAGTACGGAGAGCAGCGCTTCCACGCCACCGGTCGACGAGCCGATCGCGACGACCCGGCCGTCGGGTTTGAAGTCGCCGCCGGCGGCATGGCTGGGTGTACGGTCGGAACCCGGCCGCACTCGCGCCCGCGCGGCGGCCTTCACTTTGGCCGCCAACCCGGCAAAGGCCTGCTCAGCCGGCACCCCGGCCGACGGCTTGCCGACGCAATCGATGGCGCCGAGTTCCAGTGCCGCGAGGCTCACATCGGCCCCGACCTGCGTCAGTGTGGAGACCATCACCACCGGCATCGGCCGCAAGCGCATGATCTTTTCCAGAAACGCGAGGCCGTTCATGTTCGGCATCTCGACGTCGAGCGTGATCACGTCTGGATTGAGCTGCTTGATAGCCTCGCGCGCTTCAAGCGGATCGCCGGCCTGGCCGACTACGGAAATCTCCGGATCCCGGCGCAGAACCGCAGAAATAAGGCTGCGCATCGTCGCACTGTCGTCGACAACGAGAGCCTTGACCGAACTCATCGAGCACCGTCCCTGAGACGGTAGGTGGTGAGCCCGTCGGTTTGGAACCTGGCCATGTCGGTGACACGCTCCGAATGGCCGACATAGAGACGTCCGCCCGGGTTGAGCAGCGGCGCGAAGCGCCCCCATATGCGCGCCTGCGTCGCCTCGTCGAAATAGATGACGACGTTGCGGCAGAAGATGGCGTCGAACTTGCCCTTCATCGGCCAGTTGCCCATCAGGTTCAGCTCGCGGAACGAAACCAGCCGCCGCATCTCCTCGCTTGCGCCCCAGGCGTCTCGCGCCCCATCCTTGACCCTGACCATCCAGCGATCACGCAGAGCCGAAGGTACCGGCTGCACGGCTTCGTCGGAATAGACGCCTGCCCGGCCCGTCGCGACCACGTTCGGGTCGATGTCTGTGGCAAGGAGACGCACGTCGTGTTGCGCGGCGTCGGGCAACACGTCGAGAAGCGTCAAAGCGATCGAATAGGGCTCCTGCCCGGTCGAGCAACCGGCCGACCAGATGCGCACGCGACCGCGTGCCCTGGCACGGGTGACGAGTTCCGGCAGGACCCGGGTTTTCAGATGTTCGAAATGATGCGGCTCGCGAAAATAACGCGTGACGTTCGTCGTCAGCGCGGCAAGCATGTTCTGGCGCTCGCTGACGCCTTCGGCACCACCCACGAACTTGCAGTAGTCGCGGAAACTCTCCAGCCCCAGCGCACGCAACCGCTTTGCAAGCCGGGAATAGACCAGCGAGGCCTTGCTTTCGGTCAGCGCGATGCCGGCGTCGTCGTAAAGCATCCGCGCGATGGAGAGGAAATCGTCGTTGGTGAAGAGGAACTCGCCCTCGACCAAAGCCGGCTGGCGCGCCCCCGTCACAGGTCTGGCGGCGATCGTCATGCGGCCTCGGCTTCCTGGTCGGGCAGGATGCGCTCCAGACCGATTTCGCCGATCATGCGTCCCTCGACTGCGAGTATGCCGCGAATGAACGAGCGGACCGTCTCGCTGGCCACATTCGGCGTGGGCTGAAGCATGTCCTCGGTCACTCCGAGGATATCGCAGACCGCGTCGACCAGCAGTCCGGCCTCCTGCTCACCGACGCGCACGACGATGATGACGTGACGGGCTTCCGGCGTCGTGAAGCCGAAGCCAAGCCGTGCCGCAAGGTCGATGATCGGCAGAACCGTCCCGCGCAGGTTGATGACGCCGCGCATGAACTTCTGCGCATGCGGCAGCGGGGTTGCCGGCGTCCAGCCGCGGATTTCGCGCACCGACATGATGTCGACGCAGAACTCCTGCTCGCCGACGCGAAAGGCGATCAGTTCGCGCCGACGGTCGGAAGCTCTCCTATTGAATTGTTCGCTCATTTATCGTCCTGAGACCCCGCTGACACATGAAGCAGCGCGCAGAAACTTCACGTGCCAAGAATGTGTCCGACGGCGTTAATTTCACGTTTAGTGCCGACCACGCGGACGCCCGCCAAAGGATGAGACCGCCGCTGATTTCGCGGCGATCTCACGGCCTGGTCAGAACTCCTCCCAGCCGTCGTCCTGCGGCTGGGCTGCCAGCAGGGCGGCCGCTTGACCGCCGCCAGCGGAGACCGATTTGAGCGCAGGACGCGCCACCTGCGGTTTCGGCGCGGCGGCGACCACAGGGGCCGGGCTGTTGGCCGCCACAGCGGCCTTGCGGGACGCGGCCTGTGCTCCTGCCTGGTTTCCGAGGCGGAATTTCGCCACGAGCCCGGCCAGTTCGTCGGCTTCCTGCGCGAGATGGTGGCTGGCAGCCGTCGACTGCTCGACCATCGCGGCGTTCTGTTGGGTGACCTGGTCCATCTGGTTGACGGCCGTGTTCACCTCGGCCAGCCCGGTCGACTGCTCGCGTGCCGAGGCCGCGATCTCGGTCACGAGGCCGGTGATCTCTCCAACCTGAGCGACGATCTTCTCCAATGCCGAGCCTGTCTGGCCGACCAGGTCGACACCCTGGTCCACCTGATGCGTGGAGGTCGAGATGAGATCCTTGATCTCTTTGGCGGCTTCGGCCGAGCGCTGCGCCAGTGCTCGCACTTCCGAAGCGACGACGGCGAAGCCCTTGCCCGCGTCACCCGCGCGCGCCGCTTCGACGCCGGCGTTGAGCGCCAGCAGATTGGTCTGGAAAGCGATCTCGTCGATCACGCCGATGATCTGGCCGATCTGCTGCGAGGACTTCTCGATCTGTGCCATGGCCTCGACAGCCTCGCGCACCACGGCGCCCGACTTCTCGGCACCGACACGCGCCTGATCGGTCACCTGCGAGGCCTGATGAGCGCCTTCGGCGGTCTTCTTCACCGTTGCGGTGATCTGATCCAACGCAGCCGCCGTCTCCTCGAGGCTTGCAGCCTGCTGCTCGGTGCGGCGCGACAGGTCGTCTGCCGCCTGGCTGATCTCGCCGGTGCCGGAGCGCATGCCCTCGATCGCGCCGGTGATCGTCACCATCGTATCCTGGAGTTGCTGCGCGGTGGCGTTGAAGTCGTCCTTCAGCCGCTGTGCTTCCGGAGAGAAGGCGGCGGTGATGCGGTAGGTCAGGTCGCCATTGGCAAGCGCCGACAGGCCGGCCGCAAGCGCGCCGATCGCGACGTGGTCTTCCTCGGCCTTGCGGGCCTTCTCGGTCTCGTGGCGCGTCCTCTCGGCTTCCGCCGCGCCACGGGCGTTTTCGGTTTCGCCCTCGAGCCGGATCTTCTCGATTGCGGCATCCTTGAACACGAGAACGGCGCGAGCCATCTCGCCAACCTCGTCCTTGCGCTCCACGGCAGGCACTTCAACCGAATGATTGCCCGAAGCCAATTCTCCCATAACACCTGTCAGAGCGTTCACAGGGGCAGCAATCATACGAGAAAGCAGCCAGCCAAGCGTGACAGCGATGAGAACAGACAATGCCAGCCCAAAGATGATGACCATCTCGGTCTGGATCATTGCGCTGGACCGTATCGAGGCGACCTCGGCAAGCTCGAGCCGCTCATCTTCGGAAAGTCCCGCAAGGACGTTTTCAACAACTTCCATGTAGCCGTCAGCGGGACCGCCCTGGCCAATCATCTCGATAGCTTTGAAACGGTAGATCGGATCCGCATGGTACTTCAGGCCGACGTCAACGATATTCGTCTGCCACGCCTGCATCGCTGTTTCAGCGGCCTGGACCGCTCCGAGTATTTCGGCTTCATTGTCGTGACCGGCCTGAGATGCCTTCATCTTGTCCAGCGCTTCGTAGAAACCCTTGCGGTGCTTATCGAGAAGACTCAGGTAGAATTCGTCTCCCGATACAAGAAAGCCGCGATAGCTGTTCTCCTGACGAGCCAGCTTGAATTCGGCCTCTGTGATGAGGTCCAGTGCGGTCCGCGCTCCGCTCTCCTCGGCCGTAGCTTGCCGTAGTGTCTGAAGGTTTAGATAAATCGCCGCGCTCATGCCGATAAGTGTTGCAATGACCGCGAAGAAGCCGATCCCCAGCTTCCGTGAAATTTTCAGATTCTTGAACGACACGGTGCCCCCCAATCTCGTGCAATCGCCCCGGCCCCGCGCCGGGCGCAGCACCTTTCGCCCCAAGCAGAGGTGCTGCCGCAGTCATGTCCGCACAAGATTAATAAGCCGCTAATACAAGCACGCTCGGAAGGGGAGCAAAAGTAAAAGCCACGGCAGCGATGTTTAGACCGCGGCGGGCCGTGCACCTCAAGCTGGCATACCCTCAGCACCCTTCTGGAGCCTGTCCAGATGCCGGCGGATATGGCTCGCTTCGGCGGTCGTATTGGCAAATGAAATCGCCTTTTCGAACGCCGCCCGCGCTTCGCGCGCGCGCCCGAGTTCGAGCAGCAGCGCGCCGCGCACCCCGTGGAAATGGAAATACCCGTCGAGCGCGCCTGAAAGCGGTTCGATCAATCGAAGTGCTTCGGCCGCTCCGGCATGCTTGGAGACCGCCACCGCGCGGTTCAGCGTGATGACCGGCGAGGGCTGCAAGGTCTCGAGCATCTGATAATATTGGTCGATCGCGCGCCAGTCGGTGTCGGCGGCCTGCTTCGCCTTTGCGTGTTCATACGCGATCGCCGCCTGGAGCTGGTAGGTGCCGGGCCTGTTGTGGCGCGCCGCCTTCTCGATCAGGGCAGCGGCTTCTGCCATCAGCTTGCCGCGCCACAGGCTGCGGTCCTGCTCGTCCAGCAGCACGATCTCGCCCTCAGCATCGAGCCGCGCGGGCACGCGGGCATGCTGGAAAAGCATCAGCGCCACCAGCCCCATCAGCTCCGGCTCGCCGGGGTACATCCTCAGGAGAAGATAGCCCAGCCTGATCGCCTCGTCGCACAGCGGCTCGCGGATGTGAGCCTCGCCGCCGCTTGCGGAATAGCCCTCGTTGAAAAGCAGATAGACCATCGCCGTCACAGTCGCGATGCGCTCGACACGCTCGACCGCGGACGGCGTCTCGAATTCGACCCCGGCGGCGGCCACCTTGCGCTTGGCGCGGGTGATGCGCTGCTCCATCGCGGCTTCGGAAACGAGAAAGGCCCGCGCGATTTCCGGTACGGTGAGACCAGATACGATCCGCAGCGCCATGGCGATCTGTTGCGTGGCGGGCAGGTCCGGATGACAGCAGATGAACAGGAGCCGCAGCACGTCGTCGCGATAGTCGGCATTGTCGAGGCGTTCCGCCATCGACGGCTCGGTGTCTTCAAGATCGGACAGCACTTCCTCGTCAGGCAACGCCTGCTGGCGGCTGCGCTTCCTGATGTCGTCGACGCCGGCATTGCGCCCGACGAAGATCA
>JAEWFU010000288.1 GCA_023388675.1 Pseudomonadota bacterium
TCGCCGCTCGCGGTCATGCAGATCGAGCAGCACGGCCGCGCCAAAGACGATGAGGCCGCAGACAAGCGGCATGTAGAGTGCTGCACGCAGCAGTTCCGGCATGTCCTCGATTTGGGGAGCCGCGACGGCGCCGGCTGCAACGCCATCGTAAAGCAGCAAGGCTGTTTGCAGGAAGGCCAGCATCGTCGCGGCGATCGCGATCACGCCGGCGAGAACCGGAACACGAAAGCGCCAGAAATAGAGAATCGCCGCGATTATCGTTCCACCGAATACGATGTAGCCGGCGGGGGCTACCGTCTGCCGCAGCGCCAGCAACTGCCAGAACGAATCCGGCCGCCGGATAGGGTAGCTGCCGTCGGCAAGCAACGATAACCCGATCACCGTCGCGGCCGAGAAGACGAGGCTCAACACAGTCGAAGACAGTTTCATGCGGCGCTGCCGCGTGACGAATTCCGCGACGACCCATGAGAACGCGGCCAACAGACCGGCGATCAGGATCGGTTGTCCTGGGATCGTCGTGCTCAGAACGAAATAGAACCCAGCCGTGAGAAGAACGATGCCGACCGTGACGAAAAGGTCGTTGCCGCCGCCGATCAGGCGCAGGTTCTCCTCAGCGCCTTCGTCTATCTCTGCCGAGCCGCGTTCGATGGCATAGAGCCGGTCGCGCTGATCTGCCGTGATCACTCCGTTCGCCACAGCGCTTTCGAGCGTTTCAATGCTGATCAATGCTGGCTGTCCTCGCGAGCGGGTGTTCCGCCATTATGCAGGCGCGCAACAGGTCCGTCACGCACGTCCGCACTCAGGCTGCGAAATCCGACACATACTTCATGAGGAGTGTGTCGCCGGTGCGCCCCTCGAGATGCGGGATGGTGCGGAATCCGGCCTTTTCATAGGCGCGGACTGCACGATGGTTGGTGGGGTCGGGATCGATGATGATCGTTCTGTGACCATCTTCGAGCAGCTGGGAGACGAAAGCCTTCACAACGGCCGATCCATAACCCTTCGACAGCAGGGCCGGATCGCCTATGGACAGGTCCACGCCCACCGCGTCGGACGGGAGCTCCGTCAGCCATGGGTTGTCCTTGATCCATTCCTCGTTCTGGTGGTGGCCGATGAACCAGTACTGGATATAGCCGATGGGCGTCCCGTCGAGCGTGAAGAGAAACGGCCGCGTGGTGTCGCGCCCTTCCACCATGTCGCGGATGAAGCCCAGCTCCTCCTCCGGGTCGCCCCACCATTCGCGCATGTGCGGCTGGTTGAGCCAGCCGCGCAGCGTCCCATAGTCCTCGCGCTCTACGGGGCGAAACGCGATCTCGGGTTGGCTATTCGGCATCGAGCGTTTCGATCACAACGTTGCCGTTGGTGTAAACGCAGATGTCGGCCGCGATCTCCATCGCCTTGCGGGCGATCTCTTCCGCGTTCTTGTCGGTATCGATAAGCGCGCGCGCGGCTGCCAGCGCATAGTTGCCGCCCGAACCGATGGCCATCACGCCGTGCTCCGGCTCCAGAACGTCGCCGGTGCCGGTCAGCGCAAGCGTTACGTTCTTGTCGGCGACCAGCATCATCGCCTCCAGCCGGCGCAGGTAACGGTCGGTGCGCCAGTCCTTTGCGAGCTCGACGCAGGCGCGGGTTAGCTGGTCGGGATATTGTTCGAGCTTGGCTTCGAGCCTCTCGAGCAGGGTGAATGCGTCGGCGGTTGCACCGGCAAAGCCGGCAATGACGTTGCCTTTGCCGAGGCGGCGCACCTTGCGTGCGTTGCCCTTCATGACCGTCTGGCCGAGGCTTACCTGCCCGTCGCCGGCGATCACCACCTTGTCGTTCTTGCGCACGGTGACGATCGTCGTCGCGTGCATGGTCGGTTCATTCGACATATCAACTCCGATACTGCCTTCAGCCGGCCTTCGGGGAAGTGCAGCGCCGGCCGCGTGAAGGCTTATGTATGCGCGCGGGCGGCGAATGCAAATCGCCGCCCGCTGGCAATCGGCGGGGCATGCTGATAAGAGGCTTTCGCCCAGAAGCAGGAAAGGTCGCACAGCATGGCCAGCCCCGAGCGCAAAGCGAGCGTCGCGCGCAAGACCAAGGAAACCGAGATCGCCGTTTCGGTCGACCTCGACGGCAAGGGCGCGTCGGAAATCTCGACCGGCGTCGGCTTCTTCGACCATATGCTCGACCAGCTTGCCCGCCACTCGCTGATCGACATGAAGATCGAGGCGAAGGGCGACCTGCATATCGATGATCACCACACCGTCGAGGACACCGGCATCGCGATCGGCCAGGCTCTGGCGCGGGCGCTCGGCGAGCGTCGTGGCATCACCCGTTATGCGTCGATCGACCTTGCCATGGACGAGACGCTGACCAAGGCTGCCGTGGACGTTTCCGGCCGCCCGTTCCTTGTGTGGAACGTTGCTTTCAATGCGCCGAAGATCGGCACCTTCGACACCGAGTTGGTGCGCGAGTTCTTCCAGGCGCTTGCCCAGAACGCCGGCATCACGCTGCATGTGATGAACCATTACGGCGTCAACAATC
This sequence comes from Pseudomonadota bacterium, assembly GCA_023388675.1. GTDB lineage: Bacteria > Pseudomonadota > Alphaproteobacteria > Rhizobiales > Rhizobiaceae > Aerobium. The sequence goes on from JAEWFU010000288.1 coordinate 2,527, forward strand.
ATCATGTCGCGGAGACCTGTTTCAAGGCGGTGGCCCGCGCGCTGCGCGCCGCGATAGAACCGGACCCGCGCCAGGAGGGAGCAATCCCTTCCACCAAGGGCACACTGAACGGATGAGCGTTCGCCATGGCTAGTTTCGTCGTAATGGAACCGCCCGGCCGTGCCGCCGAGGAGAGGGCCGTCATCGTGCGCGACGGGTTTCATATCCTCGCCTTCCTGCTGCCGGCGATCTGGCTGCTGGTTTACCGGCTGTGGCTGGAGACGCTGGCCGTTGTGGTCGCGGGTTTTGTGATCGGCCTGCTGGGCGCCTATTGGGGGAGCGGAACGGCATCCATCGCATCGCTTATGCTTGCGCTTTTCGTCGGTCTCGAGGGATCGGCTCTCCGGCTGGCGGCGCTGCGCCGGCGTGGCTGGCGCGAATGGGGCGTGGTCGAGGCCGGCAATTCGCGGGATGCCGAAATCCGTTATCTCGCAGATATCGGGCCCGCGCAGGTCGCGCGAGACGCTGTCTCCGATGCCCTCCCGCCGGCTCCGGTCATGACTGCCCAGCGTCCGGCGCCCACCCGCTCCGGCCCGGCGCTCGGCATGCTCGGCTATCCGGGGCGAAACTGAAATGCGCGTCGCGATCATCGACTACGGGTCCGGCAATCTGCGCTCGGCGACCAAGGCTTTCGAGCGCGCCGCGCGCGAGACGGGCATCGCCGCCGAGATCGACCTGACGGCGGACTCGGAACGGGTGCGAAGTGCTGACCGCATCGTGCTGCCGGGCGTCGGCGCCTATGCCGATTGCCGGGCTGGCCTTGATGCCGTACCGGGCATGGTCGCGGCCATCGAGGATGCCGTCACGCGTCGCGGCCGGCCTTTCCTCGGCATCTGCGTCGGCATGCAGTTGATGTCGTCGCGCGGGCTGGAGAAGACGACCACCAACGGCTTCGGCTGGATCGCCGGCGACGTGAAGGAGATCGAGCCTTCCGATGCTTCGCTGAAAATCCCGCAGATCGGCTGGAACACGATTCACGTGAAACACGATCATCCGCTTCTGGCCGGCATCCGCACGGGTGACAACGGG
>JAEWFU010000399.1 GCA_023388675.1 Pseudomonadota bacterium
CGCGAGGGGCGCACGAACTTCGTGCCGAAGAACTGGGAAAAGACCTATTTCGAGTGGATGGAGAACATCGAGCCGTGGTGCATCTCGCGCCAGCTCTGGTGGGGCCATCGCATCCCGGCCTGGTATGGGCCGGACGGCCACATCTTCGTCGCCAAGACCGAACAGGAAGCGCTCGACGAGGCGGTCGAATACTATCTCGCCGTCGATACGCCCTGGCGCGACTGGGTCAAGGACCAGCTCGAGAATTTCGAGCCGGGCAACATCCTGACCCGCGACGAGGACGTGCTCGACACCTGGTTCTCGTCTGCGCTGTGGCCGTTCTCGACGCTTGGCTGGCCGAAAGAGACGAAGGAACTCGACACCTACTACCAGACCGACGTTCTGGTCACCGGCTTCGACATCATCTTCTTCTGGGTTGCCCGGATGATGATGATGGGACTGCATTTCATGGATGAGGAGCCGTTCCACACGGTCTATGTCCATGCGCTGGTTCGCGACAAGAACGGCGCCAAGATGTCGAAGTCGAAGGGCAACGTCATCGATCCGCTCGACCTGATCGATGAATATGGCGCGGATGCGCTGCGCTTCACGCTGGCAATCATGGCAGCGCAGGGCAGGGATGTGAAGCTCGACCCGGCACGCATTGCCGGCTACCGCAACTTCGGCACCAAGCTCTGGAACGCGACGCGCTTTGGCGAGATGAATGGCGTTGCCGGCAATCCGGACTTCCGCCCCCAGGACGCGAAGCTTACGATCAACCGCTGGATTCTCACCGAACTGACCCGCACGACCGCTGCGGTGACCGACGGCATCACCGGCTATCGCTTCAACGATGCTTCAGCCACCGCCTATCGGTTCGTCTGGAACCTGTTCTGCGACTGGTATGTGGAACTGCTGAAGCCGGTCTTCAACGGCGAGGACGAAGCCGCGAAGGCCGAAAGCCGCGCCTGCATGGCTTACGTTCTCGACGAAATCTACAAACTCCTGCATCCGATCATGCCATTCATGACCGAGGAATTGTGGGCCCAGACGGCTGGCGAGGGCTCAGAGCGCGATACGCTGCTCTGCCACGCCGCCTGGCCGACGCCCGATTTCGAGGACGCCGAAGCCGCCGCCGAGATCAACTGGCTGGTCGATCTCGTCTCCGGCATCCGCTCCGTGCGTTCGGAAATGAACGTGCCGCCCGCAGCGATCGCGCCGCTGGTGATGGTCGGCGCCAACGCCACCACGCGCGAGCGCGTCGCCCGCCATGACCCGGCGATCCGCCGGCTGGCGCGCATCGGCGAGGTCGGGTTCGACGCAACGGCGCCCAAGGGGGCAGCGCAGATCGTGATCGGCGAGGCCACGGCGTGCCTGCCGCTGGGCGACCTGATCGACCTCAAGGCAGAGGAGGCGCGGCTCTCCAAGGAACTCGCCAAGAACGCCGACGAGATCGCGCGCATCGAGAAGAAACTCGCCAACCCGAACTTTGTCGCCAAGGCGGCTCCCGACGTCGTGGATGCCGAACGCGAGAAGCAGGCGGAACTGGTCGAGGCCAAAGCCAGGCTTGAAACGGCGCTGGCACGGGTTCGCGAGGCCGGCTAGAGCAGCGGGCGTTCTGACGAACGCCACTCCGCTGCACGAGTTTCGTTTTCCTGGCCGCATTTGTGCGACGCCAGACGATTCCGTCTGGCTGCAAAATGGCGGACGATTCGGCTTGCGATCGCCAAATGGTGGGCCGCCGCATGGGAATGTGGCGGGCCGACTCACATTTCCGGCCCATTGTTGCCGTAATGTGACGGGCTATGGCTCCTGCAATGATTTCAACGTGTTGACGGCGCTTGCGCAAGGAATTGCCGGCGCTTTGCATGCAGGATGCAGTAGAGGAAGCGTGCGATTGGCCTGCGGCAGCGCAGTCTACCCCCTTTGACGGAGCCCTTTCCTCGTGCATTCTCGGCAAGGTTGTGTCGAGGGAGCGGCATAGGAGGGGATTTTCATGAAACACCATGCAATCGGTGGATCGCTGTTTGCAGCGGCAATGCTGACGGTGGCCAGCGCGCACGCAGGCGGCTTCTCGCGCGGTTCGGCCGATACAGACATCCTGTTCGAGCCTGGGCAGTTCGATTTTCGTGCCGGGGTGACGTTCGTCAGTCCGAGCCGGAAGATCACCAGCGACGCCGACCCCGGCCTTGTCGGCAAGGGCTATACGGAGAGTTATTTCATTCCGTCGGTCGCAGCCAAGGTGCGGCTGTTCGATCCGCTGAGCTGCGCGGGCACGTACACGCAGGCCTATGGCGGCAGCGTGAACTATGAGGGGCGGCTGCTTCCGGGCAAGCTGACGGAAGAGTTCACCGTCGACGAATTCGCACTCACCTGTGCCGCCAAGTTCGGTATGGAGCGGGGCAATTTCTACGTCATCGGGGCGCCTTCGTGGAGCGCTTCGACTATGAGCGGGTGAATTCCGTCATTCCGGGCGTGGCCAACGCAGGCCTGACACTGGATGGCACCGATTACGGCTATCGTCTCGGCGTGGCCTACGACATTCCGGAAATCGCGTTCAGGATCCAGCTTCTCTACCGCTCTTCCACTTCCTACGGGGCCGACGGCCGTTTCACGCTCCCGGCGATGGGCGTGGACGCTGCCGCGTTCGGTACGGGCAACCTTCCGCAGAATCTGGAGTTCAAGGTTCAGAGCGGTATTGCGCCGGGATGGCTGGCTTTCGGCTCGATCAAATGGACGGACTGGAGCGTGCAGAACCAGCTCGCTGTTTCGGTTCCCGACTTTCCGCCGGCCGACAGCCTCGATGTCTACAACTGGAAGGATGGCTGGACGGTTACCGCCGGCGTGGGACATGCCTTCAACGACCGCATTTCGGGTCTGGCGAGCCTGAGCTGGGATCAGGGCGTGAGCACGGGTTGGGACCTGTCCAGCGACACATGGACGGTCGCGCTGGGTGGCTCCGTGAAGGACACATGGGGCGGTGAGCTGCGCGGCGGCGTCGGCATTTCCTACCTGACGTCCGCTGAAGAAGTGTTCGGCGCCAATGCGGGCCGTGCCGTGGACAGCGGCTGGGCCTATGCGCTGAATGTGGGCTACAAGCTGAGCTGGTAAGCCGAGCGGCTTTCTGCCGCGCCAGACAACCTTCGTCAGAGGCCCGGGCATGACCCGGGCCTTTTTGCGTGTCAGGAATAGGTCGCGAACAGCTTTTCGGACGACGATCGCTGAAAGGCCTTGAATTTTCGGCGTGTTCGCCCCATTTTTACGCGCAGTCACCCGGGCCGGGCCCCTCTGGCAGGCGAGGCGTCGCCTGTGATGTCGGACCGATCGACGACGCGCCCACGCAGCGCTACCGAAACTCCAAAAACATGTTTGACCATGAGTGGCTCTGGCCCGGATTCCTGGCGTTCGTCGCCTTGATCCTTTTCTTCGACCTGTTCGTCCTGCACCGCAAGGACCACGTCATCTCCACCCGCGAAGCCTTGCTCACCGTCGGCGGCTATGTCTCGCTGGCGATGCTGTTCGCGGCCGGTATCTTTTACTTCGAGGGGCCGCAGCGCGGTTCCGAATTCCTGACGGGTTATCTCGTCGAGCAGGCGCTTTCGCTCGACAACATCTTCGTGATCGCTCTGATCTTCGCCTACTTCAAGGTGCCGCCGGAAGCGCAATATCGCGTGCTCTTCTACGGCATCGTGGGCGCCATCGTCATGCGACTGTCGCTGATCGTGCCGGGCGTGAAGCTCGTCGACCAGTTCTTCTGGGTCGGCATGATCCTCGGCGTCGTTCTGCTCATTTCCGGCTACAAGATGATGACCTCGGACGGGGACATGGCCGATCCCGGCAACAGCCGGGTCGTCAAATGGCTGCGCAGCACCGGGCGGGTGACCGAGGAGTACGAGGGTTCGAAGTTCCTGACCCGGCGTAACGGCGTCCTGTTCATGACGCCGCTGTTCCTGGTGCTGGTGACGGTGGAGATCACCGACCTCGTCTTCGCGGTGGACTCGATCCCCGCGGTTCTGGCGATTTCCAACGACCCGTTCATCGTGTTCTCATCCAACGTGTTCGCGATCATGGGCCTCAGGGCGCTGTTCTTCGTGCTGTCCGGCATGATGCGGGAGTTCCGCTTCCTCAAGCACGGCCTTTCGCTGGTGCTGATCTTCGTCGGCGCCAAGATGATCGTCGCGCACTGGTACAAGCTGCCGTCCGAGATCGCCCTCGGCGTGGTGGGCGTGCTCATTCTCGGCTCGGTGCTGCTGTCGATCTTCATCAAGGAAGAGCCCGACGGCGAGGAGAAAACGCCCGAGCAGGTTGCCGACATGGAGCGTCGCGCACATGCCGGCGAAACCGACCGAGCCTGACCGGCGCGGGGCGAAGCCTATTGACGGCATGATGTCAGGGCCGTATCGGAGGGGAGTACCCGCCGGTACGGTCGCTGACATCGTGTCCGTTTGCCGGTAGTATAGGCCAACAAAGAAACGTTGAACTGGAAACGCCATGCCCGCCTATCGTTCACGCACCACCACCCACGGCCGCAACATGGCCGGCGCGCGCGGCCTGTGGCGCGCCACCGGCATGAAGGATGGCGACTTCGGCAAGCCGATCATCGCGGTCGTCAACTCGTTCACGCAGTTCGTGCCGGGCCACGTGCACCTGAAAGACCTCGGCCAGCTCGTCGCGCGCGAGATCGAGGCCGCCGGCGGCGTCGCCAAGGAATTCAACACCATTGCCGTCGACGACGGCATCGCCATGGGGCATGACGGCATGCTCTATTCGCTGCCGTCGCGCGAGATCATCGCCGACAGCGTCGAATACATGGTCAACGCGCATTGCGCCGACGCCATGGTCTGCATCTCCAATTGCGACAAGATCACGCCCGGCATGCTCAATGCCGCGATGCGGCTCAACATTCCGGCCATCTTCGTTTCCGGCGGTCCGATGGAGGCCGGCAAGGTCGTCCTGCACGGCAAGACGCATGCGCTCGATCTCGTCGACGCCATGGTGGCCGCGGCCGACGACAGCGTCAGCGAAGAGGACGTCAAGGTCATCGAGCGCTCCGCCTGTCCGACCTGCGGCTCCTGTTCGGGCATGTTCACGGCAAATTCCATGAACTGCCTGACGGAAGCGCTGGGCCTGTCGCTGCCCGGCAACGGCTCGACGCTCGCCACCCATGCCGACCGCCGCCGACTGTTCGTCGAGGCCGGCCATCTGATCGTCGATCTGGCACAGCGTTATTACGAGCAGGATGACGAGAGCGTTCTGCCGCGCAACGTCGCCAACAAGCGCGCGTTCGAGAATGCCATGTCGCTGGACATCGCGATGGGCGGCTCCACCAACACGGTTCTGCACATCCTCGCCGCGGCCTATGAGGGCGGCATCGACTTTACGATGGAAGACATCGACCGCCTGTCGCGCAACGTACCGTGCCTGTCCAAGGTCGCGCCTGCGAAGAACGACGTTCATATGGAGGACGTGCACCGGGCCGGCGGCATCATGCGCATTCTGGGCGAGCTGGAGCGCGGCGGCCTGATCCACCGCGACACCCCGACGGTTCACGAGAAGACGCTGGGCGATGCCATCGACCGGTGGGACATCACCCGCACCGGCAGCGAGACCGTCAAGACGTTCTTCCGGGCGGCTCCGGGCGGCATTCCGACCCAGACAGCCTTCAGCCAGGAGGCCCGCTGGGACGAACTCGACACCGACGGCGAAAAGGGCGTCATCCGTTCCGTCGAACATCCTTTCTCCAAGGATGGCGGCCTTGCCGTGCTCAAGGGTAATATCGCGTTGGACGGCTGCGTGGTGAAGACCGCGGGCGTGGACGAGTCGATCCTGAAATTCTCCGGTCCGGCGGTCGTCTACGAAAGCCAGGATGCGGCCGTGAAGGGCATTCTCGGCAACGAGGTCAAGGCGGGCGACGTCGTCGTCATCCGCTATGAGGGACCGAAGGGCGGGCCGGGCATGCAGGAGATGCTTTACCCGACCAGCTACCTGAAGTCGAAGGGCCTCGGGAAAAGCTGTGCGCTGCTGACGGACGGGCGCTTCTCGGGCGGCACGTCGGGCCTCTCGATCGGCCATGCCTCGCCGGAAGCGGCGCAGGGCGGCGCGATCGGCCTGGTTCGAAACGGCGACATGATCGACATCGATATCCCCAATCGCACGATCAGCCTGCGCCTTTCGGAGGAAGAGCTTGCCGTCCGCCGCGCGGAGCAGGACAGGCTCGGCTGGAAGCCGGCCGGCCCACGCAAGCGCAACGTGACCACGGCGCTGAAAGCCTACGCGGCGTTTGCCGCCAGCGCCGACAAGGGCGCCGTGCGCATCCTGCCGGAATAGGCTGCGTTTTTCCGCATCGGGGGCCCGAATTGAACAAGCGTCAGTGCCTCGGCACTGGCGCTTTTCGTTGTGGCTTTCCGGCAACACTCCTGTCGCCGCAGATAGGCTATGGTCCGGCCTTAAGGAAATTTGCCCACTTCCCGCCATAAACCAAGAGCTAGCTCGCAAGCGTCATTGAACGGTGCCGTCAGAGCTGCCGGACAAACGAAAATTTCAACGCCGCAGCCGTCCGCGGCAAGGATGACGATGAGAGCGCAGAAGTCTCCAACCAGCAGCCATCCTGTATGTGCCTGCGTGGTTTCCTGCGTGACGTTCGAGTCCGGGCGGGGCTGGAGCAACAGGGTATCATGTCACTAGGTACGGTCGTCAGGGCGGGTATTGTATGTACGGTCGCGGCCGGAACGCTCGGCGTGGCGGGACCCCGGGCGTACGCGCTGGATCAGTCGGTCATCGGCAGTCCCGATGAAAAGCGCAGCCCGTGGGCGGTGTTCCGCCTCGGCTTCTCCGCCTACCAGAGCGGTCACAAGGAGCAGGCGGTCGAGGCCTACCGCTACGCTGCCGACAACGGCCAGCTCGGCGCGCGCTGGAAGCTCGCACGCATGTATGCCGAAGGCGATGGCGTGACGAAGAACGACTACGAGGCGTTCAAGTTCTTCCAGGAGATCGCCGCACAGGAGGTGGAGCCCGGCTCGCCTGACGAAAGCTATGTCGCCGACGCGCTGATTGCGCTGGCGGGTTATGCGCGCACCGGCATTCCCGGTACGCCGGTGCAGCCGAATGCCGCCGCAGCGCAGGAATACTACATGCGCGCGGCCGCCAACTACCGCAATCCCAAGGCGCAGTTCGAGATCGGCAAGATGTTCCTCAATGGTGAGGGCGGCGTGAAGTCGAGTATCCAGCAGGCCGGTCGCTGGTTGCAACTCGCCGCCGAGAAGGGCCATGCCGGCGCGCAGGCCACGCTTGGCAATCTGCTTTTCCAGAGCGGCAAGGCGGTGAGGGGGCTGGCCATGATGACGGCTGCGCTGGAGCGGGCCCAGCCCACCGACAAGCAGTGGATTCGCGGCATGCAGGAAGAGGCCTTCGCGATCGCCGGCGAGGCCGACCGCCGCACCGCGATCGCACTCGCCCAGGACATGCTCGGCCAGGGCAGCAGCAACTGAGGGGCACACCGCTCCCACCGCCACTTCGCCGCCCGTACGCACTGAATCCCGGCATATCCGCTGTCATCCCGGAAGCCGGAGCGAAGC
>JAEWFU010000401.1 GCA_023388675.1 Pseudomonadota bacterium
CATGGCACCGAGTTCACCCGCCCCGGCAACATGGTGACCAACGGCGCCTACATGCTGGAGAACTTCACGCCCAACGACAAGATCACGATGCGCAAGAACCCGCACTTCCATGATGCGGATAACGTCAAGATCGACGTCGTCAACTTCATTCCGTTCGAGGATCGCGCCACCTGCCTGCGCCGCTTCGAGGCGGCCGAAGTCCACTCCTGCTCGGATCTCGACAACCAGCAGATGGACTACATGAAGGCGAATCTCGGCGAGCAGCTTCGCGTCGCGCCCTATCTCGGCGTCTATTACCTGCCGGTGAAGGTGAAGAAGGAGAAGCTCTCCGATCCGCGCGTGCGCCAGGCGATTTCGATGGCCATCGACCGCGAGTTCCTTGCCGAGGAGATCTGGCGTGAGACGATGATCCCGGCCTGGTCGTTCGTGCCGCCGGGCATCGGCAACTACGGCGAGAACGCCACGCTGCCCTATGCCGAGGACGATATTCTCGACCGCGAGGACGCCGCCAAGGCGCTGCTTGAGGAAGCTGGCGTGGCCGAAGGTTCGCTCAGCGTCGAGCTGCGCCACAACACCGGCGAGAACCACAAGAACACCATGACGGCGCTGAGCGACATGCTGAAGAACATCGGCATCAACTCGACCATCGTCGAGATGGAGGGCACCGGCTATTTCGACTACATGAAACAGGACGGCGACTTCGACATGACGCGCGCCGGTTGGATCGGCGACTATTCCGATCCGCAGAACTTCCTGTTCCTGTTCGAGAGCGAGAATCTCGGCTTCAACTATCCCCGCTGGGAGAACGCCGATTACGACGCCCTGATGGAAAAGGCCGCCGGAACGATCGACATCGACGCGCGCGCGGAAATCCTCAAGGAGGCCGAGGCCCTGCTTCTGGAAGAACTGCCGATCATCCCGATCATGTACTATTCGTCCGGCTCGCTCGTCTCCGACAAGCTGCAGGGCTGGGAAGACAACGTGATGAACGTTCACGGCACGCGCTGGATGTCCATCGAGCAGTAGCCCCAGACACGAATTGCCCATGCGCGACCGTAGCCGCGCATGGGCGGCCTTGACCGGAGCAGGCCATGTTCGCCTATGTGCTCAGGCGTTTTGCCGGGGCGGTACCGACGCTGTTCATCATCGTCACCATCGCCTTCTTCATGATCCGGCTGGCGCCGGGCGGCCCGTTCGACCTCGAACGCCCGCTCGATCCGCTGATCATGAAAAACCTCGAACGCGCCTACAATTTCGACAAGCCGCTTTGGCAGCAATACCTCATCTACCTCGGCAATCTGGCGCAGGGCGACCTCGGTCCGTCCTTCACGCGCCGGGACTTCTCGGTGGTGGATCTGTTCAGGACCGGCCTGCCGGTGTCGATCCAGCTCGGCGGCATCGCGCTGTCGATCGCGCTCGTCGTCGGCGTCTTTCTCGGTGCGCTGGCCGCACTGCGCCAGAACACCTGGGTCGACTATATGGTGGTCGGTACGGCGACCTTCGGCATCACCATTCCGACGTTCGTGATTGCGCCCGTCCTGTCGCTGTTCTTCGGCGTGATGATGGGCTGGCTGCCGGCCGGCGGCTGGGGTTCCTGGCAGCACATGGTGTTGCCGATCGCCACGCTGGCTCTGCCGCAGATCGCGATCATCGCGCGCCTGACGCGCGGCGCGACGATCGAGGCGCTGCGCTCGAACCACGTGCGCACCGCGCGCGCCTACGGCCTGCCATCCTATGTGGTGGTCGGGGTTCACGCGCTGCGTGCCGCGATCCTTCCGGTCGTCTCCTATCTCGGGCCGACGGCCGCGGCGCTGCTGACCGGTTCCGTCGTCGTAGAAACCATCTTCGGCATTCCCGGCATCGGCCGTTATTTCGTGCAGGGCGCGCTCGGCCGCGACTATACGCTGGTGATGGGCACGGTGGTGGTGATCGCCTGTTTCGTCATCGTCTTCAACCTCATCGTCGACGTGCTCTATGCGTGGCTCGACCCGCGCGTGCGCTACGATTGAGGAGGCGGCTATGAGCAACACCACGCTTGAACAGGCTGCGGCTCCTCAGGAGCCACCCGTAGCGGGACGATCCCTCGGTCAGGATGCCTGGCTGCGCCTGAGGCGCAACCGCGCGGCCGTCGCCAGTGCGATCGTTCTCCTGCTGCTGGCACTCGCCGGCATCGTCGGGCCGTGGATCCACGCGCATCCCTACGATCGCATCTATCCGCAATATGTGCGCGCGCCGGCGAGCCTGGAAGCATATCCGAAGGAGGACGCCATCGTTCCGGCCTTCGAAAGTGCGCTGGCGCGGGCGCGGGTGGATATCGGCGAGATAGAGCTCTCCGGCTCCACCGTGCGCGCCCCGGTCTCCGACGATGAGGCGCTCGATCCGCGCATCGTGCGCTACATCGACCGCTCCGACCTCTTCTCCAATGCCCGGCTGGAGGACGAAGAAGGCAACGAGATGACTGAGGGCGCGACGAGCGCCGTCATGGTGGCCGACGTTCAGCGCCTGCGTTTCGTCTTCGGCACGGATGCCAATGGACGCGACCTGCTCTCGCGCATCCTGATCGGCATCCGTATCTCGCTGGCGATCGGTGTGCTGGCATCGATGATGGCGCTGCTGCTCGGCGTTACCTATGGCGCCATTGCCGGCTATCTCGGCGGGCGCGTCGACAATCTGATGATGCGCGTGGTCGACGTCCTCTATTCGCTGCCCTTCATCTTCTTCGTGATCCTGCTGGTGGTTTTTTTCGGCCGGAACTTCGTGCTGATCTTTATCGCGATCGGCTGTACGGAATGGCTAGACATGGCGCGTATCGTGCGCGGCCAGACCCTCACCATCAAGCGGCAGGAATATGTCCAGGCGGCAGAGGCGCTGGGGGTCAGCGATGCCGGCATCGTGCGCCGCCACATCATTCCCAACGCGCTCGGCCCGGTTGTCGTCTTCGTCACCCTGCTGGTGCCGAAGGCGATACTGCTTGAAAGCCTGCTGTCCTTCCTGGGCCTCGGTGTGCAGGAGCCCCTGACCAGCCTCGGCCTGCTGATTGCGGAGGGTGCGGCCAACATGCGCGGGGCCGCCTGGTTGCTGATCTACCCGGCCGTGACGCTGACCGCGATCCTGTTCGCGCTCAACTTCCTGGGCGATGGATTGCGCGACGCCCTCGACCCGAAGGACCGCTGACATGACGCAGGAATCCATCCTTCGCGTGCGGGACCTGCATGTCGAGTTCGAGACGAATGACGGCATGGTTCACGCGGTCAGGGGCATCGATCTCGACGTGATGCCGGGCGAGACCGTAGCCATCGTCGGCGAATCGGGATCGGGCAAGAGCCAGACCACCATGGCGCTGATGGGCCTGCTTGCCAGCAATGGCCGGGCCCGTGGTTCCGCCACCTATCGCGGTCAGGAGCTGATCGGCCTTTCGGAGCGCAAGCTCAACCGCATTCGCGGCGAGAAGATCACCATGATTTTCCAGGAGCCGATGACGTCGCTCGATCCGCTTTATCGCATCGGGCGGCAGATTGCCGAGCCGCTCATCCATCACCGCGGACTGTCCCGAAGGGCGGCCCGTGCCCGCGTCATCGAACTGCTTGAGCTCGTCGGCATTCCCGATCCCGCGCGCCGGGTCGATGCTTATCCGCACGAACTCTCCGGCGGCCAGCGCCAGCGCGTGATGATCGCCATGGCGCTGGCGAACGACCCCGACATGCTGATTGCCGATGAGCCTACGACTGCGCTCGACGTCACCATCCAGGCCCAGATTCTCACGCTGCTGGCCGAGTTGCAGCGCAAGCTGGGCATGGCCATCGTCTTCATCACACACGATCTCGGCATTGTGCGCCGCTTCGCCGACCGGGTCTATGTGATGCGCCACGGCGAGGTGGTGGAAGAAGGACCGACATCGGGTTTGTTCGCTGCGCCCAGGCATCCTTACACGAAGATGTTGCTCGCAGCCGAGCCGACGGGGCGCAAGGCCCCGCCACAACCCGATGCGCCGATCCTGCTCGAAGGACGCAATGTTGAAGTCGCGTTCGGCGGTGGAGGCGGATGGTTCTCGGGTCCCGAAGCGGAAATCCGCGCCGTCGACAGGATTTCGGTCGCCCTGCACAAGGGCCAGACGATCGGCGTCGTTGGCGAGTCGGGTTCGGGCAAGTCGACGCTTGGCCGCGCGCTGCTCAGGCTTCTGCCGAGCGAGGGTACGGTCCGCTTTGAAGGCACCGATATCAGCGCAGCTGACAAACGCGCGATGCGGCCGATGCGCAAGGAACTGCAACTTGTCTTCCAGGACCCCTTCGGCTCGCTCTCGCCGCGAATGACGATCGGCCAGGTGGTAACGGAGGGCCTGAAGGTCCACGAACCTCAACTTCCGGCGCGCGAGCGTGACCGGCGCGCCATCGAGACGCTGGAAGAGGTCGGGCTCGACCCGGCCATGCGCAATCGCTACCCGCATGAGTTCTCGGGAGGGCAGAGGCAGCGCATCGCCATCGCCCGCGCGATGATCCTGAAGCCGAAAGTGGTCGTGCTCGACGAGCCGACCTCGGCGCTGGACCGCTCCGTGCAGAAGCAGATCGTCGATCTCCTGCGTGACCTGCAGAAGGCCCACGACCTTTCCTATCTGTTCATCAGCCACGACCTCGCCGTCGTGCGGGCAATGGCCGACCATATCGTCGTGATGAAGCAGGGACGGATCGTCGAGGAGGGACCGACCGACGCGATCTTCGACCATCCGCGCGAAGCCTATACGCAGGCCCTCATGGCGGCGGCGATCGACGGGACGCCGTTCCGTCAGCAGGCAGACGCGTTCGAGGCCGGCCTGCGCGACTGATTAGAATATTTTTTGCCGCTCGGCGCAAATTTCCTGTCTGGCGCGGCGGAAAAGCGGTGAACGGAGGAAAATTTTCAGTCGACAAAGTCTACTGATTTTATAGACTAATGACATGGATGGAGGAACCATGTCTTACGGGAACAGCAATCGATCCAGCCGGCAGGAACGGCAAGGTGCAGCGGAACGGGCCATCGTTCGCCCACGCGGCAGCGCCTTCACCTACCTCATCTTCACGGTTTCGGTGATTTTCACCGCGGCTTTCGTTCTCGGGCTTGTGGCCTAAAGCATGTCTCCCGAAAGTGGGAACCGGTTTCGGGGAAAAGACATGCGTGAAAACAAGAACCTAAAGCGCGCGGAGCGAATCTGAAAGATCGCGATGCGCTTTAGATAGCGCCTCCGGCGCGTGCCTCGCGAAGGCCGGCAACCTCGTCATTGTCGGCATCGCGCATCTGGGCAAGGCTCTGGCTGTCGAGCACTTCCGCAATCGCGCGGCGTACATGCAGCATCATCTGCCGGACTTCGCAGGTCGCCTCGTCGCAGTCCTCGCAGCGCTGATAGCGCGTTTGGCTGGCGCAGGAGATCGGTGCCAGCGGTCCATCCAGCACCCGCACGA
>JAEWFU010000463.1 GCA_023388675.1 Pseudomonadota bacterium
GCCACAGCGACCACGGCGCGGTCCCGTGAAAGTCCACGTCGATCATTGTGCGGAACAACAATGCCGGCACCGCCACGACGATGGCGAAATCGGTCAGTGCATCGCCAACCTGCGGTCGCAGCAGACCGGTCCAGCCCGCGCAATAGCCGAGCCCGACCAGCCCGAAGACAAAGGCGATGGTTTCGACGACGGGAGACATGCCCGGGCGGTAGCGCAATTGCACAGCCCCGGCAAGCTGCGGCAATGCGACGATGAGCATAAAGCATCGGCTTGCCTTTCATGCGCCGATCCCGTCCCTATATCGGAAGCAGCAATAAAGGGTACCGGATGCTCCGTCTCGCAACGATCGCCGCCGCCATTCTCCTGTTGGCAGGCACGCCAGCCAGCGCCACCGAAGCCGGATGGGCGCTGCTGCGTAATGGGGGCCAGGTGATGTTCCTGGTGCACGCCAACGCGCCGGGTTCGGGCGATCCCACCAATTTCGACGTCGAAAACTGCCGCACCCAGCGGAATCTGTCCGACCGCGGGCGTCAGCAGGCACGCAATATCGGCGCGCTGATCGCGGCGCGTGCCGAGCCGGTGGAACAGGTCTATGCCAGCCGCTACTGCCGAACGCTCCAGACCGCACAGCTCGCATTCGGTAGCGGATTGGTCGAGGAAATGGCCGCGCTGGACCCGCCTTCCGAGGACGAGGAAGCAGCAAAAATCGCCGAGCAAGAGGTGATCGAGCTGATTCGCGCCTATTCGGGGTCCGGCAATCTGGTACTCGTCACACATCCCGGAAACGTCGAGGCGCTTGTCGGCGTAACTCCGCGTGAAGGCGAAGCGGTCATTGTTGCGCCAACCGAAGACGGTATCCACATCATCGGCCGGATCGTCTTCAATTGAGGGCGACGGTGGCTACCTTTTTGGCTCTGGCTCTTTTCCTGCCCGCAAAAACCGATTAGAGAGCCGGCCAGAACACGAACGAACAAGCCCTGCATTCAGAGGGAATCACTGTGACATCGACATTCGACAAGGTTGCCGACATCATCGCGGAGACCAGCGAGATCGACCGCGAGACGATCACGCCCAAGAGCCACACGATCGACGACCTCGGCATCGACAGCCTCGATTTCCTCGACATCGTCTTTGCGATCGACAAGGAATTCGGCATCAAGGTGCCGCTCGAGAAGTGGACGCAGGAAGTCAACGACGGGAAGGCCCCCGCCGAAGAATACTTCGTCATGGAAAACCTCTGCGCCAAGATCGATGGCCTCGTCGCGACCAAGAACGCGACCTGACCTTGTTCGGCGGCCGCCTGGGATGAGCCCTGAATGAGCGCGCGCGACGTCGTCATCACCGGCATCGGCCTCGTCTCCTCGCTGGGCGAAGGCGCCGAGCGCCACTGGCATGCATTGAGCACGCCGGGCGCAACACCGGTGCTCGATACCGAGCGCTTCGAGCCTTACACGATCCACCCCCTTCCCGAGATCGACTGGGGCCTGCAGATCGCCAAGCGCGGCGATCAGCGGCAGATGGAGACCTGGCAGCGGCTTGGCACCTATGCGGCCGGCGTGGCGCTCGACGATGCCGACGCCAAGGACGAAGCGCTGCTGGCGACGATGGACATGGTCGTGGCCGCCGGCGGCGGCGAGCGCGACAGCGCGGTCGACCAGGCAATCCTCGACGCCGCACGCACCCGCAACGATCGCGACCTCCTGCTCAACGAGAAGCTCACGACCGAACTGCGGCCGACGCTCTTCCTCGCCCAGCTTTCCAACCTGCTGGCCGGCAATATCTCGATCGTGCACAAGGTCACCGGCTCGTCGCGCACCTTCATGGGCGAAGAAGGTGCCGGCGTTTCTGCGATCGAGACTGCGACTGCCCGCATCCGTTCGGGCCAGTCGACCCATATGCTCGTCGGCGGCGCCTTCCAGACCGAACATCCCGACATGCTGCTGGGTTATGAACTCGACGGTTTCCTCCATCGCAAGCGTTGGAAATCCGTATGGCAGCGGGCCGCCAACGACGGCGGTGGCGTCATCACCGGCTCGGGTGCGGCTTTCCTCGTACTTGAATCCCGCGAGCACGCTAAGGCGCGCGGGCGCACCCCCTACGCCGCGATCAGCAGCGTTGCGTCGGGTCGGGCACGGCGCAGCGACGGCAATCTCGTGGAGGCGATCTCGGGAGTGGTCCGCGCGCTAGGCGCGCCGGATCAACGCATGATGGCCATTTCCGGCGCTTCGGGCGCCCATGCGGCGACCGGCGCGGAGCGCAACGCGCTCCAGAGTGCCGGCGACTTCGCCCTGCGCGGATTCTCGACGCTGACCGGCCATCTCAAGGAAGCGCAGTTCCCCTTCGCGATCGCGCTGGCGGCGCTGGCCATTCACAATGGCGCCCCCTACCCGGCCTTCGATGCGGAGAACGAGGGATCGCTGGACAGCGCGCCCGAAGCAGTCCTGGCAACCAGCATCGGCTATCATCGCTATGAGGGCGCCGCCCTCGTCGTCAAGGCGTGAGCCGGAGGAAAACGCGATGCCCAGCACCACCGATCACCGCGGCCGCCCCGTTATCGCCGTAACCGGCGTCGGTGTCGTGACCTCGCTCGGCCAGGGCGTGGAGGACAACTGGACCGCACTCACGTCCGGCCGCTCCGGCATCCACCCGATCACCCGCTTCCCGACCGATCATCTGAACACCACCATTTCCGGCATGGTCGATTTCCTGCCCTCCAGCACCAGGGGCGCAAGCGCGTTGACCTACGAGTTGGCCGAGGTGGCTGCGCTGGAAGCGGTCGCGGGCGCGGGTTACGATGTCGGTAATTTCGCCGGCCCCCTGTTTCTCGCATCACCCCCGGTCGAGCTCGACTGGCACGAACGGCTGGCCCTCTACGACGCCGCCGATCTCGATCTGCCCGTCTATGAACGGCTGCTCGCTTCCGCGCGGGAACAGCTTCGCCAGGAAATATTCGAGGCTTCGCAGTTCGGCGCCATAGCCGACCGCCTCGCCGATCGCTTCGGCACACGGGGCCTGCCGATCACCCTGTCGACCGCCTGCGCGTCCGGGGCGACTGCCATCCAGCTCGGCGTCGAGGCGATCCAGCGCGGCGAGAGCGACCGGGCGCTCGCTATCGGCGCCGACGGTTCGGCGACCGCCGAAGCGCTGATCCGCTTTTCGCTGCTGTCCGCGCTGTCGACCCAGAACGAGCGGCCCGAAAAGGCGTCGAAGCCATTTTCAAAAGACCGCGACGGTTTCGTGCTGGCCGAGGGCTCGGCGGCACTGGTGCTCGAATCTCTGGAAAGCGCACTTTCGCGTGGCGCGCCGGTGCTCGGTATCATGCGCGGCTGCGGCGAGAAGGCGGACGATTTCCACCGCACCCGTTCCAAGCCGGACGGCTCACCGGCGATAGCCGCCGTCCACGCAGCCCTTGCCGATGCCGGCATGAGCGCTGATGAGATCGACTACGTCAACGCTCACGGCACCTCGACCCCGGAAAACGACAAGATGGAACATATGTCGCTGTCGACGGTGTTCGGGGAGCGGATGAAGCAGATTCCGATCTCGTCCAACAAGTCGATGATCGGGCAT
>JAEWFU010000499.1 GCA_023388675.1 Pseudomonadota bacterium
ACTTCGGCGAGCACCACCGTGCCGTCGTTCTGCGTCAGATAGAACGGCGCGTGGATGCCCGATTCCTTGAGCGCCTTGGCGAAGGCATCGACCGTACGCTGCCCCAGCCCCTGCAGGGCCGCATTGAGCAGGGTCACGTTCTCGCGTTCGAGCAGGCCGATGCGGCCGAGCGTGTGCGACAGGGTGATCCGCGCGTCGGGCATCACGGAGCGTACGATCTCCGCCGCCTCGACCTCGCATTCCGTGGTCAGTGGCGAAAACAGCGCGGTGATGCCGATGGACTGGATGCCCGCGTCGCGGATGCGCATCGCCGCCTCCCGCACGGCGTCGCGATCCAGCGGCACGAGCGGCCTTCCGTCATATTCGTGCCCGCCCTCGACCATGAAGCTCAGCGGGTCGACGGCCTCGCGCAGATCATCCGGCCAGTCGACCATCGGCGGAAGGGACGCGCCGGCCGGCATGGCGATGCGGATCGCGCCGACGCGTTCGATACGTGCCCGCTCCACGACCGCATTGGTGAAATGGGTCGTGCCGATCATCACCGCATCGACCTGCGAGGCGCTGGCCGGCTGGCTGGCCGTGACATGGCGAATCGCATCGACCACGCCTTTCATCACGTCTGCCGTTGTAGGGAACTTGATGGAACTGAGAACGGTTTCGCCGTCGATCAGGACAGCGTCGGTGTTCGTTCCGCCGACGTCGATGCCAATGCGCTTCATGATGCAAATACCGATTTGAAGTCCAGGTCGTAGCCGAAGGCCCGGGGGCCGACGTGTTCGAGACCCTTCGGGGTCTGCAGCACGGCCGGTGCCGGGAGAGCGACTGCGGTGACGCGCTGCCCGTAGCGCACGGTCTCCGTACCGATCGCTTCGCCCGAAACCGTATCGAGCAGGCAGATCAGGTCCGGCGTCATTGCCAGCGGCTCGCCATCGCGGAAGGCGACAGCCCACTCGTTCTGGAAGGACAGCTCCAGCGTCGACCCACGATCTGAATCGAGCCCCTCGATCTTCGCAACGCCGCGCAGGAAGCCGCCGGTCGTGGTGCGGTCGACATCCGTGACCTTGCCCTTGAAAAGCTCGACGCCGCCTTCGTGCTCCAGCACCGCGGCAACCGGATCGGTGTGGCGGGCGCGCGCTGCAAGCACCGCCCTGCCCAGGCTCGTCGCCTTGGTGACGGTGTGCAGCACGCCCCAATCCTTCACCTCCCGGCCCGTACGCGGCGCCTTGCAGGTTGCCGAGGTGGAACCGACCTCGGTGCAGACCTTGCGGGAAATCCGCTCCATCCACTTCCAGCTTGCCGCCTTGGCGACGATCGCCTCGTTGTCGCGGCAATCGACCAGCGTCAGCGGATACATTTGCAGATCACCGATCGCAAAGGACGTCATCTGCGCCTCGGGATAGGCGCGGCCCATCGCATCGGCATCGACGACAGGGATGTCGAGCATCGCGCCGGCAAGGAAGGGCGACAGTGCGTTGCCGCCGCCGATCTCCACGCTCATCACCGCGCGGAACGGCTTGCCCGTATATTCTTCCATGAGCTTCATGGCGCGGGCGAGATGGGCCGGGTCCACCAGTCGTTCCTGACCGACGAGCGGCGCGCCCATCTTGGAAACGACGGCCACGGCGTCGTTGTCGTCGAGCGCCAGCGGGTCGATGAGCCTGCATTTGCGGCCGTCGCGATAAAGCTTCTTGAGATTGAGCTGCGCCAGGTAAGGACTGCCGCCACCGCCCGTTCCCAGTATCCAGGCGCCCACTGCCAGCGGATCGATCTCGTCCACCTCGAAGTCACGGATCATATTCACCTCCGAAAGATGCGCTAGAAGCTAGCTTCGGAGACCGGCCGACAATATAAGGAACTGCCCCTATATCGCGCTTGCCCAACGAATAGGCACGCCGATGGGCATCGACAGGAGTATCTCGCCACGTGACCACGACGGACAACAGCACCGCCCCGGCCCCGCCGAAGAAGGTGATGTTCGTCAGCGTCGGGCAGTCGCCACGCGCCGACCTGATCGGCGACATACTCGCCAATCTCGATATGCCGATCGAAGCCCTGGAGCTGGGAGCGCTGGATGGGCTGTCCGCGCGCGAGATCGACGAGCTGCGGGTCCGTCCCGGCGAGACGAGCATTGTCACGCGGCTTGCAGACAATAGCGAGATTGTCGTTTCCAAACCGCGGATCGGCGAGCGCATGGCGCAGCTCGTCGCAGCTTTCCGGCCGAACGAATTCGATCTCGTCGTCATCCTGTCGACCGGTCTTTTCCGCGAATTCGAAAGCACCTGCCTGACGGTCAATGCACAGCGAGCGCTCGAATCGGCTGTCATTTCGCTGGCGGCGCAAGGCTCTCCGGTAGGGCTGATCCAGCCGCTCGAGCGGCAGATCAACGAGCTCGATATCCCCGCGCTCCAGCCTTATCGCGTCACCGCCAGCCATGCGCTCGACAACGACAAGCAGTCGCTTGCGCGCGCGCTGTTCGACCTGGCTGACTGCGAGATCATCGTGCTCAATTCGGTCAGCTTTTCCGAGGCCGACCGCGAGATGGCCACCAAGGTAACCGGCAAGCCGGTCGTGCTCGCGCGCCGGATCATCGCCAGCGCCATCCGCCTGCTTCTCTACCAGTCGCAACCGATCACGCTGCCGGGCATGTCGAACGAGTTCACCGAACGCGTCAACCGGCTCACCGCGCGTGAACGGCAGGTCATGTCACTGGTCGCAGAAGGGCTCTCCAACAAGGCGATCGCGCGACAGCTCGGCATCAGCCCGAAAACGGTCGAGATCCACCGCTCGAACGTCATGTCGAAGATGGAAGTCGCCTCTTCGGCAGCCCTCATCCGCATGGTGATTCAGGCCGGTCATCCCTGATTTGCCGCTGT
Organism: Pseudomonadota bacterium; assembly: GCA_023388675.1. Taxonomy (GTDB): domain Bacteria; phylum Pseudomonadota; class Alphaproteobacteria; order Rhizobiales; family Rhizobiaceae; genus Aerobium. Next base: position 2,874 of record JAEWFU010000499.1, read on the forward strand.
GGGAGGCACGCAATTGCATGGCGAAGCGGCACTGCCGGCGCGCGTTTCGATCCTCACCTAGGGGGAGTTCCCTATAGTCGCGCGGACTTTTTGACGGCTAGCTTGGTTCCCTCAACAGGAGGAACCGAGCCCCATGTCCGGCATCGCCCGAATCGCATTCGTTACGATCGGCCAGACCCCGCGCTCCGACATCGTGCCGGAGATGATGAGCGAGATCACGGCCGGGCTCGAGGCACAGCCCGTCTTCGAAGAATTCGGAGTCCTCGACGGCCTTGAAGGCGACGCGCTCGATGCGTTTCGAGCGCGGGATGGTGAGTTGTCGTTCGCGACCCGCCTGCGCGACGGCACGGAGGTCGTCACCTCCAAAGATCGGACCGAAGAGCGCCTGAACGAAATCCTTGCCGAGATCGACGCCAGCGGATTCGATCTTGTGGTGCTTCTGTGCACCGGCACGCGCATCGATCCGCTGAAGAACACGCTGGTGGTCGAGGCCCAGAGGATCGTGGACTCCACCGTCGAGGCGCTTGCCGCGTCCTGTCGCAAGCTGGGCGTCATCGTCCCGCTCGAAAGACAGGTCGCAGAATTCGCGCGCCGGCACGTCTTTGCCGGAGAGCCGACGGTGGTGTCGGCATCGCCCTATTCGGGAAGCGGCGTATCGGCCGGCGCAAAGGGCGTCGCCGACTGCGACCTCGTGGTCATGCACTGCATGGGCTACACGGCCGCTATGCTGGACGAGGTCCGCGCCCAGACGAATGCGCCGGTGTTGCTCTCCCGGCGCGTGGTGGCCGGCGTCGTCCGCCAGATGATTTGAGGCCTGGGTTGAACACCTGAAAAAGAAGGGGAACTATCGATGAATAAAAACCTTGTTCTGGCCGCGATGGCAGCAGCGCTGCTGAGCGGCACCCTGATGACATCGCCCGCATCCGCCTTCGAGCGCACCGACAATGGCGAGATCATCGTCTTTGCCGGCCGCCAGGCGATCCCGGTTCTCGACCCCCATGTACGCTACGACTGGTCGACGCGCATGATACAGCAGGCCGTCTATGACGCGCTGGTCAAATACGAAGGCGATCCGGCGGAGCTCAAGCCGTGGCTCGCCGAGAGCTGGGAGACGAGCGAAGACGGCAAGACCTGGACCTTCAAGCTGGTCGAAAACGCCAAGTTCCACAACGGAGATCCCGTCAACGCCGAGGCAGTGCGCTATTCCTTCGAGCGCGGTCTCACGCTCAACAAGGGCGTGGCCTGGATGCTGAAGGACTTCCTCGCGCCCGACGGTATCACCGTCGTCGACGACTATACGGTCAAGTTCGAGCTGAAGGCTCCCTACGCTCCGTTCCTGTCGTTCCTGCCCTGGTGGTTCATCGTCAACCCGGAAGAGGTGAAGGCCAACGAGGTCGACGGCGACTACGGTGAGCAGTGGCTGACGGAGAATGCAGCCGGCTCCGGCCCCTTCAAGCTCGGACGCTGGGAGCCGAACGTTCTTTATGAGATCGAGGCCGTCGCGGACTACTGGAAGGGCTGGCCGCAGGGCGAGAACCGTCCGGCGGGTATCATCTATCGCATCATCCGCGAGCCTTCCGCCCAGAGGGCGTCGCTGCAGCGCGGCGAGGTCGATATCGTCGAAGGCCTGACGTCGGACGACTATGTCCAGATCGCCAGCACGCCCGGGATAGAAATCCAGGACCACAAGGGCATGACCACCTTCGGCATCAAGTTCAACACGCAGCAGGGTCCGACCGCCGACATCAACCTGCGCAAGGCGATCGCCTACGCGCTCGACTACGATGCCCTCATCCAGATCTACAACGGCGCAGCGTCCTTGCAGACGAGCCCCCTGCCCGACGCCATGCGCGGCCATATCGAAGTCGCCGACATTCCGCGGCAGGACATGGCCAAGGCGAAGGAATATCTGGCGAAGTCGCAATATCCGGATGGCGGCATCACGTTGCCCTACGTCCACGTCGCCGGTCTCGAGGAGGCGCGCCGCATCGGCCTGGTGCTTCTCGAAAACCTCAAGGAGCTGAACATAAACGTCGAGATCACGCCGGAGCAGTGGCCGAATATGGTCGCCAACGGCGCGCGCGTGGAAACCGCGCCGGCAATGACGTCGGTCTATGTGACGCCGATCTCGACCGATCCAGACGCGGTGGCCTACCAGTACCACAAGAACAGCTGGGGCCAGTATTACGCGATGGCGTTCTACGACAATCCGGAGGTTGCTGCTATGATCGACGAGGCTCGTGCCAGCACAGACTGGGACAAGCGCGCCGATCTTTACGCGAAGATCCAGACGCAGATCGTCGCCGACCAGCCGGAGATATTCGGCATGCTCCAGAATCGCCGCTGGGCGCACCGCGACTATCTGGAAGGCTTCAAGTTCAGCCCCGTCCGGTTCACCGGCGAGGTTGACCTCTATCCCCTGTGGATCGACGCGGAATAGCACCGCCACGCGGGGAGCGTACGCGCTCCCCGCATCGACAAGGACCCAAGGCCACATGCTGAGCTTCACGCTGCGGAAACTGGCGACCCTGGTGGGGACCATGCTCGGCATCGCCGCGCTGACCTTCCTCATCACCAATGTCGCGCCGGGCGACCCGGCGCGTCTCGTCGCCGGGCCCAACGCCACCGAGGACATGGTCGAGACCATCCGGGTGGAGAACGGGCTAGACAAGCCGCTTCCCGAGCAGTTCGTCATCTACATGAGCGGCTTGCTGCACGGCGATCTCGGCACGTCCATCGTCACCACGCGCCCCGTCATCGACGAGCTTCTCCGTTACGCGCCGGCGACCATCGAACTGGTTCTGGTCGCCATGGCGCTCGGCGTCTTCGTCGGCGTGCCGCTCGGCATGCTGTCGGCGGTCTATCGCAATAGCTGGTTCGACCACCTGACACGGATATTTTCCATCTCAGGTGTCGCGCTGCCGGCCTTCTGGTTCGGTATCCTCCTGCAGCTTTTCTTCGCGGTCCAGATGGGCTGGCTGCCCGTATCCGGACGCCTGCCCCTCGTCGCACGCCCCCCGGAACCGATAACCCACCTGCTGCTGGTCGATGCGCTTCTGCGCGGGCAGTTCTCCCTGTTCTGGACGGCGCTCAGCCACATCATCCTTCCTGCGGTCGTGCTTTCGTTTCCGTGCCTTGCCTCGATCCTGCGCGTCAACCGCGCCGAGATGGTCGAGGTACTGCAGTCCGACCACGTCGTCGCGGCCCGCGCGCATGGCCTGTCTTCGCGGCGCATCGTAGCGCTCTATGCGCTCAAGAACGCAATGCTGCCGACGCTCGCCATGATCGGCCTGCGCTTCGGCTGGATGCTGGGTTCCACAGTGCTGGTGGAAACCGTCTTCGACTGGCCCGGCATCGGCCTCTACGCGGTGTCGTCGGCGCTATCGTCGGACTTCAAGCCGGTCATCGGCGTAACACTGCTGATCGGTTTCTTCTTCATCATCGCCAATACCATCGTCGACCTCGCCTATGCATGGATCGACCCGCGCCTGAGGAACGCCTGATGACGACCAACGACATCACGCCCCCGGCCCGGCTCTCCTTCCGCGAGCGGCACGCAAGCAGCATTCGCCAGTGGCGTCTCTACGCCTACACCTTCGCCGGCAGCTTTTCCTCCATGCTGGGCCTCGTTCTGGTGCTGCTGTTCCTGTTTCTCGCAGCTTTCGGGCCCTGGCTGGCGCCCTACCCCGAGCATACGACCGGCGGCTTCGACATGGCTCAGCGGCTTCAGCCGCCCAGCGCCGAGCATCTCTTCGGCACTGACGAGATGGGCTCCGACATCCTGTCCCGCGTCATCGTCGGCGCCCGCACCTCGCTGTGGATCGGCGTGCTCATCACCGGCATCGGCGCGCTGATCGGCATACCGCTCGGTATCATCGCCGGTTACAAAGGCGGCTTCATCCGCGCGGCCATCATGCGTGTCACGGAACTGTTCCTCGCCGTTCCCGGCCTGGCGCTGGCGCTGGCCATCGTCGCAGCCCTTGGACCGGGCATCACCAACTGCGTCATCGCGCTGGCGATCGTATGGTGGCCCGGTTATGTCCGCCTGGTCGAAGCCAAGACGCTTTCTGTCAAGGAAGAGCTGTTCGTCGAATCCGCCCGCTCGCTCGGCGCCCGCACGCCGTGGATCTTGTGGCACCATATCCTCCCGAACTGCTGGTCGCCGATCATCGTCAAGATGAGCATGGACATGGGCATGGCGATCCTTTCGGCCGCCAGCCTCGGCTTCATAGGGCTGGGCGCGCGGCCGCCGGCGCCGGAATGGGGCGCGATGATCTCGGTGGCGCGCAGCTACATGCCCGACTGGTGGTGGTATTCCTTCTTCCCCGGAGCCGCGATCTTCCTGACAGTGCTGGGCTTCAACCTTCTCGGCGATGGGCTGCGCGACATTCTCGATCCGAGGAGCCGCGAACGATGAGCGACCTGCTCGAGATCAGAGACTTCACGCTCGACATCGATACGTTCGATGGCCCGGTCCATGTGTTGAAGAACATCAACCTCACCGTGAAGCGTGGCGAGACGCTGGGCATCGTCGGCGAATCCGGCTCAGGCAAGACGGTGCTGGTCCGTTCCGTCCTCGGTATAGGCCCGAAGCGCTCACGCACGGTCAGCGGCGGCATTGCATTCGACGGCATCGACCTGTCGAGACTGAGCGACGCGGAATGGAAGAAAATCCGCGGGGTGCGGATCTCGATGATCTTCCAGGACCCGATGACCTATCTCAATCCACTGTTCACCATTGGGCAGCAGATCGGCGACGTCATCGCCGCGCATGGCCGCGCGACCGGTACACCGACGAGCCAGAAAGCGCGTCGCGCGCGCAGTGAGGAACTGCTCGACCAGGTCGGCATCCCCGATCCGGCGCGGGTTTGCGACCAGTATCCCCACCAGCTCTCCGGCGGCATGCGCCAGCGGGTGCTGATTGCCATGGCGCTGTCCGGCAAGCCCGACCTGCTGATCGCCGACGAGCCGACAACCGCGCTCGACGTGACCGTTCAGGCGCAGGTGCTCGACCTCATCAACGAGCTCGTCGAGAAGCTCAACCTCACGGTCGTCATGATCAGCCACGACGTCGGCGCCATCGCGACCGTGGCGAAGCGATGCGCGGTGATGTACCATGGCGAAATCGTCGAGGAAGGCGAAACCGTCGAAATCCTGCGCGCGCCGCGGCACGACTACACCAAAAAGCTGCTTGCCGCCGTTCCCGATATCGACGCACCGCTCGACCTGCAGGCAGCGCCTTCCGCCACCGCCCCGTTGCTTGAGGTCAAGGACCTGTCGAAGGTCTACGCAACCCGTTCGGGCGGCGAGGTCCGTGCGGTCGACTCGGTCGATTTCTCCGTGGCCAAGGGCGAGATACTGGGCATCGTGGGCGAATCCGGCTCCGGCAAGTCGACGATCGCTCGCCTCGTGCTCCGCCTGATCGAGCCGACCGGCGGACAGGTGGTCTTTGACGGGCAGGATATAACCGGGCTTGCCGGCGAGCCTTTGCGGCTCATGCGCCGGCACATGCAGCTCGTCTTCCAGAACCCGCATTCGGCCCTGAACGGGCGTCATACGATCGGCGACGCCATCGGCGAACCGTTCCGCATCCAGTCCAAGCTCTCCCGGCGGGAAATCGATGCGGAGGTCGACCGGTTGCTCGACATCGTGCAGTTGCCGCGCCTGTTCCGCTATCGCTACCCGCACGAACTGTCGGGCGGCCAGAAGCAACG
>JAEWFU010000050.1 GCA_023388675.1 Pseudomonadota bacterium
AACCCCTCCTCCCTCGCCCTGCGGCGCAGGACCGGGATCGGCGCCGAGCACAGTGTCGGCGTCTCCGGATGGGCGCCGGGTCCGGCATAGAAGGCCATCTCGAACGCATGCCTGTCGGTCGGGATCGGCGAAAAGGTGTTGGTCTCGGTAGCGAGCGACGCGGTGAAGACACGCATGCAATGAGATTCCGGTGGTTGGCGCCGCCCTAGAGCGGCTTGTAGGCGACGGCCTCGACCTCGATCTTGATGTCGATCATCAGGCGCGATTCAACCGTGGTTCGAGCGGGCGGCTCCTTCGGGAAGTGCTTTGCATAGACAGCATTGAAAGCGCCGAAATCGCGCGCGTCCTCGATCCACACGGTTGTCTTGACCACGTCCTCCATGGCGCATCCGGCGAGCGCCAGCGCAGCCTTCACGTTGGCCAGCACCTGTTCCGTCTGCTCGGTGATGCCGCCCTTGACGACGATGCCGTCGGCCCCGACAGGCACCTGCCCCGATACGAAGACGAAGTCGCCGGCGCGCACGGCGGGAGAAAGCGGCACATGGGAGGTGCCGAAGCACTGCTTGGTCATTTGTCTGCTCCGTTTTCGGCCTGAAACGGCCTATTTGACTGCGCCGATCGCCAGCCCGCGCACCAGATAGCGCTGCAGCCAGGCAAAGACGATGGCGACTGGGATGGTGGCGACGAAGGTTGCGGCCATGACGTGATGCCATTCGACCGTATAGCGGCCGGCCACCAGCGAGAAGATCTGGATCGGCAGCGTGTAGCTTTCCTGCCGCCTGAGCATGGTGAGCGCGATGACGAACTCGTTCCACGCGTTGATGAAGGAGAAAATCGCCGTGACCGTGATCGCCGGAAGTGCAAGCGGCAGAAAGACCATGGCAAGCGCCCGCGCGGGGCTCGCGCCCTCGATCCAGGCCGCCTCCTCCAGATCCTTCGGAATGGTGGAGAAGTAGCTCTGCAGCATCCAGACCGTGAAGGCGACGTTGAAGGCGCCATAGACGAAGACGATCGAATTGACGTTGTCGAGCAGCCCCAGCCATACGACCAGCCGGAACAGGCCGATGACGAGCACGATCGGCGACAGCATCTGCGACACCAGCAGGAACTGCCGGAAGGCACCCTGCCCTGCAAACCTGAACCGGCTCATGGCATAGGCGGCGGGTATCGAAACCAGCAGCGCCAGCACCGTGGACAGCACCGCGACGTAGACCGAGTTCCACAGGGCGTTGCCGAAATTGGTGGCGGCCCACATGTCGATGAAGTTGCGCCACGCCTCCTCGCGCGGCCACCACGTGGGCGACAGCACCTCGTTTGCCGGCTTTATCGCGGTGATGAACATGACCGCGAACGGGAACAGGATCAGCACCACCAGCGGCGAGAGCAGCAGCCAGAAAAGCAGCGATTTCTTGAGCTTCTCACTCATGCGCGCTCCTTCCGCATGGCAAGCGATACGTAGACGACCGTGAAGGCGAGCAGCAGAGCAAACATCATCAGGGAGAGCGCCGATGCTTCGCCTAGCTTCCCAAAGCGGAAGCCGAGCTTGTAGAGATACGTTACGAGAATATCGGTCGAATTTGCCGGGCCGCCCTGCGTCGTTGCCCAGATGATGGGAAAGGAATTGAACACGTTGATCATGTTGAGCACGATCGCGATGTTCAGGAAGGGGCGCATGAGCGGCAGCGTGATTTCGCGGAAGGTCTGCCAGCGTGAAGCACCTTCCAGCTTGGCTGCCTCGTAGAGGTCGTCGGAGATCGACGACAGCCCGCCGAGAAAGATCGTCACCGTAAACGGGATCGTCACCAGGATACCGATCATGACCTGCACCGGAAAGGCGGTGGAGGCGCGCGCGAGCCACTGGATGTTCTGGTCGATCAGGCCCAGGTTCCTGAGACCGGAATTGAGCATGCCGCTCTCGCCGCTGAGCGCCCAGCGCCAGACGATGGCCGTCATCGTGAGCGACACCGCCCAGGGTAGCATGATGATGACGCGCGCCACCGAGCGGCCGTAGAAATCCTCGTTCAGGATCATGGCCACGGGCACGGAGACAATAAGCGCCCCGACGACGATGCCGCCCGTCCAGATGAAGGTACGCCACAGGGCGCCGAGGAAATCGGGGTCCCTGAACACGGCCATATAGTTTTCGAAGTCGTTGAAGCCGCGTAGCTGACCGAAACGGTTGACGTCGTTGACCGAGATCGTGCCGAGCTGGAACAGCGGCCACAGGATGATGAACGCGGCGAGCAGGAATCCCGGCAGTATCAGCACGTAGGGGTTGGTCAAAGGCGAGCGCATGTGTGTCTCGTCATGATTTGCCGGCGGAAACGGCAGGATTGAATTGCTCGGGTGGCGGGCGCGGGATTCCGCGCCCGCCCGTTGTCAGGTGCCCCGACTATCAGTTGCCGAGGATGCCGTTGATCTTCTCGGCAGCGGCGTCCAGCGTGGCCTTGGGCTCGCCATCGCCGAGATAGATGGTCTGCACCGCGTCGGAGGTGGCAGCAGCAATTTCTTCCCAGCCCGCGATGACGGGCGCGAAACGTGCGTCCGGCAGCAACGCGGTGAACTCCTTCAGGTCGGCGTTGTCGGCAAAGGCCGGCTGCGCAGCCACTTCCGGGTTGACCGGCAGGAAGCCCTCGCCCGAGGTGAACTTCGAGCGCCATTCGGTCGTGAACAGCATGTCGAGGAATTTCCAGGCCAGTTCCTTGTTCTGCGAATTCTCGAACATGATGATCGAGTCGGTCACGCCATAGGTGCCGCGGTCGCCCTCCGGTCCGGCGGGAATGGCGGCCACGCCATACTGCAGGTCCGGTGCCTCTTCCTTGATCTGATTGGACAGGAACGGCGCGGTGATCATCATGCCGACCTTGCCCTGCTTGAACAGGTTCTGCACGTCCTCGCGGTTATACGAGGTGACGCCCGGCTGGGTCGAACCGGCATCGATCAGGGATTTGTACATCTCGGCCGCCTTGTAGCCGGCATCGGTATCGAGGCCGGACGTACCGTCTTCCTCGACCAGTTCGCCGCCGTATGCCCAGAAGGCATAGTAGAAATAGACGTCGGTCTCGATCTCCTTGCCCTGCAAGCCGAAGCCGGCAATGTCGTCGCCCAGCGCGCTGATCTTCTCGGCGGCTTCGGCGAGTTCGTCCCAGGTATCCGGCACCTCGGTGATGCCCGCCTGCTCGAACAGTGCCTTGTTGTAATACATGGCGCGGGCGGATGCGGCGACTGGCAGGCCGTAGGTCTTCTCCTGCATCACGGACGGCTCGAGGAAGACCGGGAAGAAGCGCTCCTTGAACTCGTCGGTCATGTAGTCGTCGAGCGGCGCTGCGATGCCCTGGTCGACGAAGTCGATGAGCCAGCGCGTGCCGATGATCGACAGGTCGGCATTGGCGTTGCCGGAGATGTCGGTGGTCAGCTTCTGCAGAAGAACATCCCAAGGCACGACCTCCACCTGGATGTCCGAGCCGGGGTTCGCCTCCTCGAACGCCTTGGCGGCCTCATCGAAATAGGGGCCGGTCTTGGAGCTGTATTCGGCGACTGTGACGCGCACCGTCTCGGCTGCCGCCCATCCGGTGAATGCCAGAAGGGCTGCGCCCGCGACTGCGGATCTGAGCGCGGTCTTGTTCATTGCTATCTCCCTGTTCCTCTCTCGGGTTCCTGTGCGCCGGCTTGCTGTTTCGACGGTCGTCCGCGGCGCCAGCGACAACCTCTAATGTAATTTTTTTACAAAAATCCGCAAAATGCAAGGATAATCGCACATTCATGTTGCTAAATTACGAGTTTTCGGCAAATCTCATGAAAACGGCCTCAACGGCCTTGTCAGACGCGGCCAATGCTCGCGGAGAAGCGTGCCGCGATTGGGCGAATGGGAGTGTGATGATCGATCTTGCGGGGCAGAGAATTGTCGTGACCGGCGCTGCCGGCGGTATCGGCACAGCGATGGTTGAGGTGCTGACGGGGTTCGGTGCCATGGTGGTAGCGTGCGACATCGACGGCGCCGACCTTGCCTTGCCCGGTGTGGCCGAGGCACATCATTTTGACCTGATGGACGACGCGGCGATCGAGGCCGCGGCAGCAGCGATCTGCGCCGGCGGCGTGCCGAACGCGGTCATCTCCAACGCCGGCTGGACGCGCGCAGAAACCCTCGCGGATGTGAGCGCCGATGCGCTTTCGCATGAGCTGGACCTCAACCTGCGCAGTGCGGCGCGCCTGTCCCAGGCCTTCCTGCCGGACATGCGCAAGAATGGTGGCGGCGCCTTCGTCTTCATCTCGTCGGTCAACGCGCTTTCCCACTACGGCAACCCGGCCTACGCGGCCGCCAAGGCCGGCCTGCTCGCCTGGATGCGGGCGATCGCGACGGAGGAAGGCCGCAACGGTATCCGCGCGAACGCGATTGCGCCGGGCTCTGTGCGCACGATGGCCTGGGATCACCGCATCGAGCGCGATCCGGCAATTCTGGGAAAGGTGAAACAGCTCTATCCGCTCGGGCGCATGGTGGAGCCAGCGGAAGTGGCGCGCGCAGCCGCCTTCCTGATCTCGCCGCTGGCGAGCGGCATCACGGGAACGGTCCTGCCGGTCGATGCCGGCATATCGGCGGGCAACCTGCCCTTCCTGGAACAAATCGCCGTTTGAGGAGCACGATCAATGGCCGATCTGAAACTGACGGACATTTCCAAGAGCTATGGATCGATGTCGGTCATCGAAAAGCTTTCGCTGTCGATCGATGACGGCGAATTCGTCGTGCTCGTGGGGCCGTCGGGCTGCGGCAAGTCCACCCTGCTGCGCATGATTGCGGGGCTGGAGCCCATCACCGGCGGCGATCTGGTGATCGGGGGCGTTCGGGCCAACGACGTCCCGCCGCAGAAGCGCGATACGTCGATGGTGTTCCAGTCCTACGCGCTGTTTCCACACATGACCGTGCGGGAAAACATCAGCTTCGGCCCACGTGTGCGTGGCGAACCCAAGGGGGAAACGGAAGAGCGTATCCGCCGCGCGGCCGAAATCCTCAATCTCGGTGATTATCTCGACCGGCGGCCAGGACAGCTTTCCGGCGGGCAGCGGCAGCGCGTGGCGATGGGACGCGCGATCGTGCGCGACCCGAAGGTGTTCCTGTTCGACGAGCCGCTCTCCAATCTGGACGCCAAGCTGCGTATCCAGATGCGCACGGAGATCAAGGCGCTTCACCAGAAGCTCGGCACCACCATCGTTTATGTCACGCACGATCAGATCGAGGCCATGACCATGGCCGACAGGATCGTGGTCATGAATGGCGGCCGCATCGAGCAGGTCGGCACGCCGCTGGAACTCTATGACAACCCCGCGAATATTTTCGTGGCGGGTTTCATCGGCTCGCCCGCAATGAGTTTCCTGCAAGGCAGGACGGCGACGGAAAACGGTTCGCCGGTCGCCACCCTTGCCGACGGAACCAGACTGCCTATCGCACGCGGCCATGGCGAGCGTCCGGTCACGGTCGGCATCCGGCCGGAAGCGTATCGCCGCGACCCGGAAGGGCCGTTGACCCTCTCCGTGAGCGTGGTGGAGCCGACGGGACCGGAAATCCACGTGTTCGGCACCATTGCAGGCGAGGAGGTGCGCGTCGTTCTGCGCGACCGCGATCTGCCGAAGCCGGGCGAGGAATTGCGGCTTTCGGTGCCTGTAGAGCATGTCCACCTCTTCGACACGGATGGTGGACAGCGGCTCGGAGGAGAACTCCACTGATGGATACGCGCACGCCCGCAGCCTCCGAACGCACGGTCGACATCATCGCCCGTTTGCAGGACCGGCTCGAGCGCGGGCGTGGCGCCGAAATCAGGCTCGTGGAGAGCATTCTGGCCGATCCGCAATTTGCCGCGCACGCCCCTATCGCACAGATTGCCGAACGTGCAGGCGTCAGCGAACCGACGATCACAAGGCTGGCGCGGGGCCTGGGGTTTCCAGGCACCCGGGAGATGCGTTTCCATCTTGCGCAGGCACTGGCCATAGGTGGCGCCTATCTGCGCGAGCCGAGCGTTCCGGCCGAGGAACTGCCGCTGTCCGCGCAGGTCATCGCCAAGGTGGCATCGGGTGCGCATGCGGCTCTCGACCTGATGTCGATGGGCCTTGCCGATGTCGACATCGAAGGTATGGCGCGGCAAATCTGTCGCGCGAGCCAGATTCTCGTCTACGGCACCGGCGGCGGGTCATCCTTCGCGGCCGTCGAATTGCAGAACCGGCTGTTTCGCCTCGGCCTCCACGTGACCGCGCATACCGATCCGCAATTGCAGCGGATGAGCGCTTCCGTGCTCGAGCCGAAGGCCGTCGTCATCGGCTTTTCGGTCTCGGGCCAGGCGGCATCGGTTCGCGATGCGGTGACCATCGCGCGGCAATATGGTGCGAAAGCGATCGTCGTGACATCTCCCAACACGCCGCTCGCCAAGGCGGGCGACGCCTTGTTGCCGCTGACCTTCAAGGAAGATGGCAACCTCTACAAGCCTTCATCCACCCGCTATGCCCTTCTGGAGGCGGTCGACATCCTCGCCATGGCCACGGCGCAGACGATTGGACCCAAGGTGCTCGAATCGCTGCGGCGTGTGCGCCACAGCCTCGCCAGCCAGAACATCCGCAACCCTGACCTGCCCATCGGAGACTGACACTTTGCGTATCATGGACCTCGAAACGCCCGCCGTGGTCATCGACCGGACGAAGGTGGATGCCAACCTTGCGCGCGCGCAGGCCTATGCCGATGCCAACGGGCTGAAGCTTCGCCCGCACATCAAGACGCACAAGTTGCCGATGTTCGCCAGGCTGCAATGCGAGCTCGGCGCCGTCGGCATCACCTGCCAGAAGGTGGGCGAAGCCGAGGTGATGGCGGATGGCGGCATTACCGACATCTTCATCCCCTACAACATTCTGGGTGAAGGGAAGCTTGAGCGGCTGGCGGCCCTGCATCAACGCGTGAACATGTCGGTCAGTGCCGACAGCGCCGTGACGGTCGCAGGCTATGCAGGCCGCTTTACCGACCCCGCACACCCCCTGCCCGTTCTGATCGAATGCGATATCGGCGCAGGACGTTGCGGCGTCCAGTCGGCCGAGGAGGCGCTGGCGCTTGCCCGCCGGATCGAGGCCGCACCCGGCCTGCGCTTCGAAGGGCTGATGGCCTATCCGCCGCGCGGTGCGATGCAAGCCGCGGAAAGGTGGCTCAAGGATGCGATTGCTTTGCTGGAGAAGAACGGCATCGCGGTCAAGACGGTCTCAAACGGCGGCTCCCCGGATTTCTACTCGGCGGCGACGGTGACAAGCGCCACCGAGCATCGGCCGGGCACCTACATCTATTCCGATCGCATGCAGGTGGCGCTCGGTCACGGCACGCTGGAGGATTGCGCGCTGACCGTGCTTGCCACCGTAGTGAGCCGCCCGACGCCCGACCGCGCCGTCCTCGACACCGGCTCGAAAGCGCTCGCCGCCGACAAGGCGCCGGTGCCGGGCCATGGCCATATCGTCGAATATCCCGATGCGGTCATTACGACGCTCAACGAGGAGCATGGCATCGTCGATCTGTCTGCCTGCGCCCGCAAACCGGAGATCGGCGAAAAGGTACGCATCATTCCCAACCATGTCTGCGTCGTCTCGAACCTCTTCGACGCGGTCAACCTCACCGACGGTGAAAATGTGCTGGAAACCGTGCCCGTCGCGGCACGCGGCA
>JAEWFU010000131.1 GCA_023388675.1 Pseudomonadota bacterium
ATGCGGGTGCCGGCACGCTGCTGATAACGAACCTTGGGGATGGCACGGAAGTGCGCCTTCGCATACCGAGCGCCGGTCAGGAACCGGTCAGCCCCGGCGATGCGATCGGCCTGACCTGCCCGCCCGAAGCAATGCTGCTATATCCGCAGGAGGTTGCCTGATGGCGGCGCCCGGCTTCTTCGAGGCGGATGGGCGCAGCATGTCGCGCGCCACGGTGCTGATGCTGATGGCGCCGTTCTTCGCGCTCGTCATCTTCGCCTTTCTCTATCCGCTGGCGAACCTGCTTTCGATCTCGATTCTCGAGCCGCAGCCGACGCTCGAACATTACCAACGCGTGGTCGAAAATCCGGTCTATGCGCGCGTGCTTTTCCGCACTTTGCAGATCGCGCTGCTGGTAAGCTTGCTGTCTCTCGCGCTGTCGCTTCCCGTTGCCGTGCTCATGGCAAACTCGCGCGGCCCGAAGGCGATCTTCCTGACAGCCTGCATCCTGCTGCCGTTCTGGTCCTCGGTGCTGGTGAGAACGGCCGCATGGGCGATCCTGCTGCAGCGTAACGGGATCATCAACCAGGCGCTCCAGTTCATCGGCGTCACCGACGAACCCGTTCGGCTGCTCTACACGCAGGGTGCGGTGGTGGTCGCGATGACCCATGTGCTGATGCCGTTCATGGTGCTGCCGATCTATGGCGCGCTCAGGAACATCCCTGCCGACTATTCACGCGCGGCGGCGATCTGCGGCGCGGGGCCGCTGCGCACCTTCTGGGAGGTAACGCTGCCGCTGGCGATGCCGGGCATCATCGGCGGCTTCATTCTCGTTTTCCTCACCGCGCTCGGCTACTTCATCACCCCGGCTCTGCTCGGCTCCCCGCAGGAGATGATGATCGCCACGCTGATCTCGCAGCAGATGCGCGAAAATCTCGACTGGCCGTTCGCCGCCGCACTCGTCGGCGTGCTGACGCTGATCGTCACCGTCATCACGCTCGCCTTCAGCAAGGTCTTCCGTTTCGAACGGATGCTGGGAGGCCGTGCATGAACGCCCGCTCGCTGCTTCTGAACGCCTATGTCTATGCGGTCCTGATCTTCATACTGCTGCCCATCATCATCATCCTGCCGATGTCGGTGAGCGAATCCAACTATCTCGCCTTTCCGCCGGAAGGCTTCACGCTACGCTGGTTCGAGGACTATTTCGGCGATCGCCGCTGGATGGAGGCGACGTGGTTCAGCATCAGGATCGCGACCTTGACCGCGATCGCCACGGCGGTGATCGGCACCATGGCGACCTATGCGCTGGTGCGCGGTGCCGGCCGCATGGGAACGCTCTTCCAGACCCTGCTGATCGGCCCGATCGTCGTGCCGCACATCGCACTCGCCGTCGCACTCTACCTGTTCTTCCAGAACACTGGGCTGTCCGGCACCACGCTCGGCTACGTGATGGCGCACTCGCTGATCGCCATGCCGTTCACAGTCTTCACTGTCGCCGCGGCCCTGTCGAGCATCGATCCTGCGCTGGAAGACGCTGCCATGAGCTGCGGCGCATCCCGCTTCACGGCGTTTCGGCTCATCACCTTGCCGATGATCCTGCCCAACGTCGTCTCGGGCGGCCTTTTCGCCTTCATCATCTCGTTCGACGAGCCGGTGATCGCGTTCTTTCTCGCCGGCATCCGCGACAAGACCCTGCCGCGCATGATGTTCGACGACATCGAACAGAACCTGACGCCGGTGATCCCCGCGATCGCGGTCCTTCTGACACTTCTCTCCATCGCCGTGCTGATCGGCGCCGGCATGCTCAAGCGCATGGCCGACCGGCGTGGCGCCGGCGGATGAATCCTGAAGCATACAGGGGAACTCAGCAAAGGAGGCTGACATGAAAATGAGGAACCATATCAAGGCAATGCTTGGTGCGACGCTGCTGCTCGGGGCAGCAGCGCCAACGATGGCCGACGAGGTCGTCATCGCCACCACCGGCGGGCTCATGCGCAACATGCTGGAAGAGCATATGTACCTTCCCTTCCAGGAAGCGACCGGCACCGAGGTCATCCCGTTCGACATCGAAGTACCGGACCAGTGGGCACGCGCCGAAGGCATGGTGCGTAGCGGCAACATCGAATTCGACATCGTCACCGCCACCGGGCCCGATCTTGTCGACAAGGCCGACATTCTGCTCGACATCCCCTGCGCGGACATGCCGAAAGTGGTCGAATTCGCGCTCGAAGGCGCCTGTGAGGCCAAGGGCGTTGCCCGCACGACCGGTGGCATGGTTCTGACCTACAATACCGAGGTTTTCGCCGACGAAGCACCCCAGAACTGGGCTGATTTCTGGGACGTGGAGCGCTTCCCCGGACCGCGCGGCCTCCCGGATACCGGCGATCGCGACTGGTGGGTGCCGGCGGTGGCGCTGCTGGCCGACGGCGTCGCAAGGGACGATCTATTCCCGCTCGACCTTGACCGTGCCTATGCGAAGCTGGACGAAATCCG
This sequence comes from Pseudomonadota bacterium, assembly GCA_023388675.1. Taxonomy (GTDB): domain Bacteria; phylum Pseudomonadota; class Alphaproteobacteria; order Rhizobiales; family Rhizobiaceae; genus Aerobium. The sequence continues at coordinate 2,473 of JAEWFU010000131.1, forward strand.
CCCGCACATCGCCGTCTGGTGGAAGACCGGCAATCAGGTCCAGCAGATCATGCGCGACAATGAAGTCGTCATGACGATGTCCTATTCCGGGCGATCGCTGGCGACGATCAACGACGGCGCCCCCTTCGCGATGGCCTGGGATGGGGCGCTGCGCGATACCGGCTACTTCGCGATCCTGAAGGATTCACCCAATCCTGAGGGCGCACTGGCCTTCATCGACTTCTTCTACGGCAACTCCGAAGGCCATCCGGAATTCATCCGCAATGTCGGCTATGCGACATCGTCGACGGCGGGCCTTGCCCAGTTGCCGGAAGACGAACAGAAGCTGTTCGCCACTTACCCGGCAAACTACGAGGTTCTGGTGAAGCCCGATTTCGAATGGATCGGCGCGAACCGCGACATGCTGCGCGAGCGCTGGACCGCGTGGCTGACGCAATAAGGCCGCATCCCTCCCGGACTGGCGGCCGGCGCAATGCCGGCCGTCTTTTTTTGCGGTTGTTTCAGTCGGCCAATCCGAGGAAGCGCGCCACCAGAAGTGGCTGCGGCTGCATCATCGCCAGCCCCGGCACCGTACGGCAGCCGATCTTTCCGGCAGCGGCCAGCATCGGCGTGATCGCCGGTGTCATGATGACTTCCGCGACCGTGCTGGACGGTGCGAGGCGCGCGGGCGACACGGGCATCACGTCGCCGTCATGCATGCCGAGAGACGTCGCGTTGACCACGAGGTCGAAGGTCTCGTCCGGCAGGCTGGCCTCGTCGGCGTGGACGCGGATGGCGGCTTGCGGATTTCGCTCGCGGATCGCATCGGCCAGTTGCCTTGCCCGTTCGGTGTTTCGATTGAGGAGGTAGATCGGCCCTGTCCCCGCTCCAGCAAGCGCGAAAGCGATCGCGCGGCCCACACCTCCGGCTCCGACCTGCAGCACGGACTTGCCCCGGACTTCGACCCGATGTTCAGCCAGCCCCGCCAGGAAGCCTTCGCCGTCTATATTGTGTCCGACTAATCTTCCGTCGGCGTCGCGGCGCACGAAGTTGACGGCACCGATGTCGCGCGCCGCGTCGGTCAATTCGTCAACGAGTTCCACCACGTCGATCTTGTGCGGGATTGTGACGCCAAAGCCGACGACATTGTCGATCCGGCGGATCATGTCGAGCATATCGGCAAGATCGTCGGGCTTGATCGACAGTGGCGACACGGCCACGTCGAGCTCCAGCTCCACAAAGGCGCGATTGAGCACGTCCGACCCGACGATATGGTCAACCGCATCGGCCAGGATGAACATGATCCGGGTCTTGCCGGTGATTTTCATCGGCTTCGTCTCAGCGCGGCATGGCGGCCGCGCCATAGGTTCCATAGCGGGAATGCACATCCCTGAGCTCCTGCTCGTCGAGCAGCACCGGCTCACCGATCTGGCAGGCAAGGATGTACTGCCGTGCCAGCGTTTCGAGCTTCACGGTCAGGTCGAGCGCATGCTGGAGGCTGCGGCCCATCGCTATCATGCCGTGGTTGGCCAGAAGACAGGCAAGATGCCCCTCGATCGCCTCAAGTGCTACATCGGCCAGCCCCGGCGAACCGAAAGGCTGGTAGCGCGAGCACGGGATCTCGTTGCCGCCGAAGCTCGCGATCATGTAGTGGAATGCCGGGATGGGCTTGCGCAGGCAGCTCAGCGCCACGCAGCAATCGGCGTGGGTATGCACCACCGCTTCCGCCTCCGGCCGACTGCGAAGGATGCCCGTGTGGA
>JAEWFU010000181.1 GCA_023388675.1 Pseudomonadota bacterium
TAAGAGCGCCGACGCTGCGAGTGGGAAACTCTGGTCGGGCTACGCCCTCCCGACGTTCCCCACTCGCAGCGCCAGGTGGCCTACTTTTGCGCCGCCCAATGGCCTGGTTTTGCTCCGCCGTTGACACTGTGGACGGCCGCTACGCACTGATATCGCTTCAGGGCGGCGCGAGCGCGACCGTCAATCTCGAACGGGTACTGCGCCGTCGGCTGATGCTAATCGGCTCGACGTTGCGCCCGCTGGCTCCCGAGACAAAAGCAGCCATTGCCGAGCGGCTCGCGCGAGACGTCCTGCCGCTACTCGCCGAAGTAAGACTGCGCCCGCACATTCACGCCACCTTCGACATCGAAGGCGTTGGGGAAGCGCATCGCACTCTGGAACGCAACGATCATTTCGGAAAGCTCGTCCTCACAATTGGCGACGCCTCGTCTTAGGCGCCCGCCGTCCAGCGACACGGATTGGAGACACGCAATGCTCACCCTGTTTCATTCGCCGGGAAGCTGCTCGAATGGCATCCTCTACATTCTCAACGAGATTGGAGCGCAACACAGCGTCTCCGTGGTGAATGTTCTCGCTGGCGACCAGAGAACCGAAGCCTATCTGAGCCTGAATCCGAAGGGGAAGGTTCCGGCGCTGCGGCTCGCAACCGGCGAAGTGCTGACCGAATTCCAGACGATAGCATTCTGGCTCGCGCGATCCTTTCCGCAGGCGGGCCTGTGGCCGGACGACATCCTGGAGCAGTCGCGCACCCTCGAGGCTCTGGATTTCATCGTCGGCTCGGTGCACATGCGCGGCCGGACATTCATCAGGATGCCGCACAAATTCGTGGACGACCCCGCATGTCACGCTGCGCTCCAAACCCACGGCCACCAGCAGGTGAGAAATGGACTGACGCAGATCGAGGCGACTCTTGGAAACAGGCCGTTCCTGCTCGGACGTTTCGGCATAGCGGACGCTGCGGCGCTGTACATTCTGGATTGGGCCGTTCGAGACGAGATTGAGTTGAGCGAAAGGCTTGGCGAGTACCGGCAGCGACTACATGCACGACCGGCGTTCGCCGCCTCTGCCGGCAACTGGGGACCGATCTGACACGCCAACTACGAAACTCCACATCCGAGACCAGGAAACCATGGCACCTGCTGATCCAGCGCTGGACAAATCCGCATGGAATCAAGAGGAACGCCTATGAGGGCGGACATGCAGCGACTGGCTCCCGAAGAATTGAGATCCGAAACCCGCCCGCCCCGGACGGCACAGCCCACTCCTCCCTTTCTTCAAACCTCGTTCGACGCGGAATAAAGGCGAACGCCGCAAGCGCAACGAAGTTACGCAGATTGCTGTCGCACAGACCAATTGTTTCAGGTTTGAAGCACCTTTCGTAACAAGTTCGAAATCGGGGGCGCCACCACTTGCCTGATCGGATCGCAACGCACCCTTACGGCAACGCTAAAATATCCCGAAATCAGAGGGTTAGACCCGACCTCTGGCTGCTGCCAAACCCGAAAAAGGGCGCTTTTCAAACACAATCGCCTCCCTTATGGTACCCGCCAATCGTGGGCGGGCTCAGGCCCTCACGGGGAACATTGAACAAACAAAAAAGAGTTTGGGAGCAATTATGCGTAAACTTCTCCTCACTGCGAGCGTTCTCGCGCTCGGCGCCGCTGTCATGCCGGCGTCCGCGGAAACCGTTCGCTGGGCTCGCGCGTCCGACGCGCTGACGCTCGATCCTCATTCGCAGAACCAGGGCGTGACGCACACTTTCGCCCACCATATCTACGAGACGCTGGTGGATCGCGATGTCGAGGGCACCCTCATCCCGCGGCTCGCCACGGAGTGGGCTGTCAAGGAAGACGATCCGACGGTATGGGTGTTCACCCTGCGCCAGGGCGTCAAGTTCCATGACGGCGCCGACTTCACTGCGGAAGACGTGGTGTTCTCGCTTGACCGCGCCCGTTCCGACAAGTCGAACATGAAGCAGCTTCACGCCGGCGTGGAAAGCATCACCGCCGTCGACGACCACACGGTCGAGGTGAAGATGAGCGGTCCTTCGCCGCTCTACCCGAACAACCTGACCAACACCTTCATGATGGACAAGACCTGGACCGAGGCGAACAATGCCGTGGAAGTCCAGGAAGCCGGCTCGACCGACGACAACTTCGCCGTGCGCAACACCAACGGCACCGGCCCCTACGTGCTTGAATCGCGCGACCCGGATGTGCGTTCGGTGCTTAAACTGAACGAGGACCACTGGGCCGAGACCAAGCCGGCCGTCACCGAGATCATCTATCTCCCGATCGCCGACAACGCGACCCGCGTAGCAGCGCTGCTGTCGGGCGAAGTCGATCTGGTACAGGACGTTCCGGTGCAGGACATCGAGCGCCTGGCCTCGAGCGACGGCATCAAGGTCGCGACAGGTCCGGAAAACCGCTTCATCTATTTCGGCTATCGCGTCACGCCGGAGCCGCTGAAGTCGTCGAACGTCACCGACAAGAACCCGCTCGCCGATCCGAAGGTCCGCGAGGCGATGCATCTGGCCATCGATCGCAACGCAATCAAGCAGGTGGTGATGCGCGGCCAGTCGCTGCCGACCGGCGTCGCCAATCCGCCTTTCGTCAATGGCTGGACGGCCGAACTGGACGCCTATCCGGAAAAGGCCGACGTTGAAGGCGCGAAGGCGCTTCTCGCCGAGGCGGGCTACCCGGACGGCTTCACCATCACGCTCGACACGCCGAACAACCGCTACGTCAACGACGAGGCGATCAGCCAGGCGGCAGTGGGTATGCTCGGCCAGATCGGCATCAAGGTGACGCTGGCGTCGCGGCCGATCACGCAGCACTCGCCGCTGATCCAGAATTCCGATACGGATTTCTATCTGCTCGGCTGGGGCGTGCCGACCTTCGATTCCGCCTACACGTTCAACGACCTGATCCACACACAGGCGGGGCACTACGGCGCCTATAACCCGAGCGGGTATACCAATCCGGAACTCGATGCGAAGATCGAGTCGCTGGCGACGGAGGTCGACCTGGACAAGCGCAACGCCACGATCGCCGAGATCTGGGCCAAGGTTCAGGAAGACCGCGTACTGCTGCCGATCCACAACCAGGTACTGGCCTACGCCATGAAGGACGGCATGAACCTGGACGTGCATCCGGAAAATCAGCCGCGCCTGTACAACGTCACCTACGGCGAGTAACAGGCCTTACGTTGAACGCCCGCGTCGCAAGCTTTGCGGCGCGGGCCTTTTTCGTTAGCATCCCGCATTCAAGGTCGCGGTTTCCGCCTCCATCCTGATCGATGGAACGGCGGACGCCGCGATGCCGTGCATCGTTTGTTCGGCAATGCCGGGCGCTGCACCCTATGGGGACCAAAGTCATGCTTGCCTTCATCCTGAGACGGCTAGCCCAGTCCATCGTCGTGATGCTGGTCGTCGCTCTCATCTCTTTCATGCTCTTCCGCTACGTCGGTGACCCCGTCGCTTCGCTGCTGGGTCAGGATTCGCGTCTGGAAGACTTCGAGGCGCTGAGGGAGAGGCTGGGCCTGAACGACCCGGCTTACGTCCAGTTCTTCCGCTTCATCACCAATGCCATGCAGGGCGAATTCGGCATTTCCTATCGCCTTCAGCAACCGGTGAGCGAACTTATCATGTCGCGTCTGCCGGCAACCATCGAGCTTGCCTTCACTTCGGCGCTGATCGCGCTGGTTTTCGGCGTTACGCTCGGCGTCTTCACCGCACTGCGCCCGAAAAGCCTTTCGACCGCGATCATCATGACGCTGTCGCTGGTAGGCGTTTCGCTGCCGACCTTCCTGATCGGCATCGGGCTCATCTACGTCTTCGCGGTGGAACTGCAGTGGCTGCCGTCCTTCGGCCGCGGCCAGGTGGTCGATCTCGGCTGGTGGCGTACGGGGCTGCTCACCGAATCCGGCCTGCGCTCGCTCATCCTGCCTGCGATAACCCTGTCGCTTTTCCAGCTCACCCTCATCATGCGCCTCGTGCGCGCGGAGATGCTGGAGGTGCTGCGACAGGATTATATCCGCTTCGCAAAGGCGCGCGGGCTTTCCAAGCGGGCGATCAATTTCGGCCACGCACTGAAGAACACGATGGTCCCGGTCATCACCATCACCGGGCTGCAGCTCGGCTCGGTCATCGCCTTCGCGATCGTCACCGAGACGGTCTTCCAATGGCCCGGCGTCGGTTCGCTGTTCATCAACTCGGTGCAGGTCGTCGACGTGCCGGTGATGGCTGCCTACCTGATGTTCATCGCCTTCGTCTTCGTCGTGATCAACCTGATCGTCGATATCCTTTACTACGCCGTCGATCCGCGCCTGCGGGTACACGCCTCCGGATCGGGGAAATAGGCCCATGTCCACACCACAACCTCCTGCCACGCCCGTGGCCACCAAGCCGCCGTCCCGCCTCTACCGGATGTGGGATTCCGACGTCTTCTTCTCCTTCCGGCGTTCGCCGGTCACCATCGTCGCAGCAACCGTGGCGTTCGTTCTCGTGCTTGCTGCGCTTCTGGCGCCGTGGATCGCGCCCTACAACCCGTTCAATCCGGCAAGCCTCAACCTCATGGACGGCTTCACGGCGCCGAACTCGAGCTCGATGATGGGCAACTACTTCCTGCTGGGCAGCGACCATCAGGGACGCGACGTTCTGTCGACCATTCTCTATGGCAGCCGGGTGTCGCTATTCGTCGGCGTTTCGGCCACGTTGTTCGCGATGGCGATCGGCATCTCGCTCGGCCTCACCGCCGGTTATGTCGGCGGCACGACCGACTCCATCATCATGCGCGTCGCCGACATCCAGCTTTCCTTTCCGGCTATCCTGATAGCGCTGCTCATCTTCGGCATCGCGCGCGGCATCATTCCGCCGAGCCAGCAGGAAGGCATGGCGATCTGGGTGCTGATCGTGGCGATCGGCCTTTCCAACTGGGCCCAGTTCGCACGCACGGTGCGCGGCGCCACCATGGTGGAACGGCAGAAGGACTACGTGTCGGCGGCGCGCATCATGGGCGTGCATCCGCTGCTCATCCTCATCCGCCACGTGCTGCCCAACGTTATGGCCCCGGTGCTGGTCATCGCCACGATCGGGCTGGCGCTCGCGATCATCGAGGAGGCGACGCTGTCCTATCTCGGCGTCGGCGTGCCGCCCACCCAGCCTTCGCTCGGAACGCTGATCCGCATCGGCCAGCAGTTCCTGTTCTCCGGCGAGTGGTGGATACTCTTCTTCCCCGCAGTCACCCTGGTGCTGCTTGCGCTCGCCGTGAATCTCTTGGGTGACTGGCTGCGCGACGCGCTCAATCCGAGGCTGCGCTGATGACCGAGCCAATCGTTTCAGTCCGCAACCTCGTCGTCGAGTTTCCGCTTCGACGAGGCCTGTTCACAGCCGTCGACGATGTCTCCTTCGACATCATGCCGGGCGAAATCCTCGGCGTCGTGGGCGAGTCGGGCGCCGGCAAGTCGATGACGGGCGCCGCCATCATCGGCCTGATCGAGCCGCCCGGCCATATCGCCGGCGGCGAGATTTACCTCAGCGGCAAGCGTATCGACAATCTGCCGCAGGAGGAGATGGCCAAGCTGAGGGGCAAGCGCATCGGCATGGTCTTCCAGGACCCGCTGACATCGCTCAACCCGCTCTACACGGTCGGCCAGCAGCTCGTGGAAACGATCCGTCGGCACCTGCCGATGAACGAGGCACAGGCCCGGCAGCGGGCCATCGATCTTCTCGGCGAGGCAGGCATCCCCTCGCCCGAGACCCGCATCGACAGCTATCCGCACCAGTTCTCCGGTGGCATGCGCCAGCGCGTCGTCATCGCGCTGGCACTATCGGCGGAACCGGACCTGATCATCGCCGACGAACCGACGTCCGCACTCGACGTTTCGGTGCAGGCGCAGATCATCAAGGTTCTGAAGAAGCTGTGCGAAAGCCGCGGCGCGGCCGTCATGCTCGTCACCCACGACATGGGCGTCATCGCCGAAACGGCGACGCGCATGATCGTGATGAACAAAGGCAAGATCGTCGAGACCGGCTCCGTCGGCGACATCATCAAACGGCCGAAGGAAGAGTACACGATCGGGCTGATCGACGCGATTCCGTCGATCAAGGACGAGACGCGCCGCCACGACGTGCCGCCGGCCGCGACGCAGCTCGTCAAGGTCGAGAACCTGACGCGGGACTTCGACCTGTCGCCCTCGTTCTTCGACCGGTTGGTGAAGGGTTCGAAGCGCTCGGTGGTCAAGGCGGTGCAGGACGTGTCCTTCGGCATCCGCAAGGGGTCCACCTACGGGCTCGTCGGCGAATCGGGCTCGGGCAAGTCGACCTGCGCGCGCATGCTGGTGGGCCTCATCCCGCCGACATCCGGCCGGGTGTTGCTCGAAGACGAGGACATCTGGACCAGCGGGGCCGGCACGCAGAACCGCCGGCAGCGCGTGCAGATGATCTTCCAGGATCCCTATGCCAGCCTCAACCCGCGCTGGCGGGTCGGCGACATTATCGCCGAGCCGATGCGGGCTCTGAAGCTGGTCAGCGGCAAGCGCGAGGCAGAGGAGCGGGTCGCCGACCTGCTGGAAAAGGTCCGTCTCGATCCCATCGTCATGCGCAAGTTCCCGCATGAGTTTTCGGGCGGCCAGCGCCAGCGCATCGCGATCGCCCGCGCGCTTTCGAGCCAGCCAGAATTCATCGTCTGCGACGAGCCGACCTCGGCACTCGACGTGTCGGTGCAGGCGCAGGTGCTCGACCTGATGCGGGGGCTTCAAGACGAGTTCGGGCTGACCTATCTGTTGATCAGCCACAACCTCGCCGTCGTGCGCCAGATGGCCGACGATGTCGGCGTCATGCACAGCGGCGTGCTGGTGGAACAAGGTCCGGTCGACGAGATCTTCGACGATCCGAAGGTCGAGTACACACGCATGCTGCTCAACTCGGTGCCGGACATCTCGAAGGTGGAATAGAAAGGAAAAAGCCATGACGCGCGAAAAGTGGGTCGACGACATCCTCAAATTCTGGTTCGAGGAACTCACATATGAGGACTGGTTCGGCGGCGCACCGGAACTGGACGAGAAGATAAGATCGCGCTTTCTGGACGTCTACGAGCGCCAGAAGGCGGAACTCGACGTTAAGGCGATCGACGACCCGCAGACGGCGCTGGCGGCGATCATTCTTTTCGACCAGTTCCCGCGCAACATGTTCCGCAAGTCCGCTGCCGCCTTCGCGACCGACGACCTCGCCATGGGCATAGCCCGGCTGGCGGTCGACCGCGGCTACGACAACCAGGTGCAGCCGGAAGCCAAGTCCTTCATCTACATGCCTTTCATGCATTCGGAGGTGTCAGCGGATCAGGAACGCTGCGTCGACCTCTTCCGGATGCTGGGCGAAGACGACGGGCTGAAATACGCGATCGAGCATCGCGACATCGTTGCGCAGTACGGACGCTTTCCGCATCGTAACCGCGTGCTCGGTCGTGAAAGCACACCGGCGGAAGTCTCGTTCCTCGAGGGGCATTCCGGCTACGGGCAGTAAGACTGGCCCGCACTTCCGCTGCGATACTTGCACCCGCGTGGGTTGTCGCCCTAGATAGGCGGTCAACAAGAGCTCTCAGGGAGGAACTCGTGGCCAAGACCCCGGCAAAAACAGCTTCCGGCAAAAAGCCGGCCGCAACCAGAACGACAAAGAAGGAGCCGGGTGCGAAGGCCGCGACCACCGAGACGAAGACGAGGGCCAAGGCTGCGACCAGGACTGCGCCCGGCTCAGCCAAGGTGAAACCTGCAGCCGCCAAGGCGGCGGCTGCCAAGCCTGCGACGGCGAAAACGACCGCCGCGAAGGCTCCGGCCAAGGCAGCCGCGACGGCCAAGCCATCGACGAACAAGGCCCCGGCTGCAAAAGCCACCGCACCGAAGGCGGCTGCCGCCAAAGCTTCCGTGAAGGCCGCCGCGCCGAAGATCGCCGCAAGCAAGGCTCCCGTGTCCAAGGCTGCAACCGGTAAGGCTCCTGCAACAAAAGCGGCAGCGAAAACATCCGGCACACGTGCGTCTGCAGCGAAGGCGAAAGCGCCGGCAAAGACCGCCGCCGCCTCGAACGCACCTGCCAAGACCACGAAGGCAGCCTCCACGCCAAAGAAGGCCGCAGCAGCCAAGGCATCAGCATCTGCAAAGCCATGGCTTGCCAGCTACCCCGACGTCGTCAAGCACGAGATCGAGCCCATCACCGACGCCTCGATCGGCGACATGATGGTCAGGTCCTGCGCGACCTTTGCCGCGCGGCCGGCCTTCACCTCGATGGGCAAGACGCTCACCTTCTCGCAGCTCGAGGAGCACTCGCGCCACCTCG
>JAEWFU010000191.1 GCA_023388675.1 Pseudomonadota bacterium
GTCATCGACGCTCTCGGCCGGCCTGTCGACGGCGCCGGCCCCCTGCTGCAAGGCAAGGCCGGGGAGGCTGCCACCGCGCCGCTCGCAATGTCCCGCCAGAGGGTGGCCACCGGTTTCAGGACCGGCGTGCGCGTGATCGACATCTTCACGCCGATCTGCTTCGGCCAGCGCCTCGGTATCTTCGCCGGTTCAGGCGTCGGCAAGTCCACGCTCCTTGCGATGCTTGCGAGCGCGGAGGCGTTCGACACGGTGGTTGTTGCACTCGTCGGTGAGCGCGGGCGCGAGGTTCGCGAATTCCTGGAAGATACGATCGGCGCGGCGAGCTTGGCCAAGACCGTGGCCGTAGTGGCGACCAGCGACGAAAGCGCGATGATGCGCAAGCGCGCGCCGGACATGGCGATGCGTGTCGCCGAGCACTTCCGCGAACAGGGACAACGAGTCCTGCTCGTGCTCGATTCCATCACCCGCTTTGCCCATGCGATGCGTGAGGTCGCCATCGGTGTCGGCGAGCCGCCGGTTGCGCGCGGCTATCCGGCCTCGGTCTTCACCGACCTGCCGAAGCTTCTGGAGCGTGCCGGCCCGGGCGTAGACGGCGCCGGATCGATCACCGCGATCCTGTCCGTGCTGGTCGACGGCGACGATCACAACGATCCGGTCGCGGATTCCATTCGCGGCATTCTGGACGGCCACGTGGTGCTTGACCGCTCCATCGCCGAGCAGGGGCGCTATCCGCCGGTCGATCCGCTGGCCTCAATCTCACGGCTTGCGCCGAAGGCCTGGACGAAGGAGCAACAGATACTGGTAACGCGCCTGCGCAGCATGATCGCCCGCTTCGAGGACACTCGCGACATAAGGTTGCTTGGCGCATACCAGCCCGGTGCCGACCCCGAACTGGATCTCGCGGTCCGGCAGGTGCCGACCATATACGAGGCGCTGACGCAGACGCCGCAGGACAATGTCTCGCCGGACCCGTTCGCCGATCTCGCACGTCATCTGAGGAGCAAGGAGAAGCCGGTCGATGAAGCTGTCGAATAGGCTTGGCCTCGGATACAAGAGCCGTCTCCCGCTGGCGGGCGATGGAACTGCGCTTGCCGAAGCGCGCGACGTGGCGATCCGGACCCTTTATCACGAGCGCGACAAGGCGGAACGGAAAGCTTACCAGGCCAAGCTCACCAGTCGGCACGAGCAAAAGGGATTGCTGCATCGCCTGGGTTTGCGCAGGAAGGATGAGCCGGCTGCGTTTGAGGAATTCAAGGCGCCGAAGGCTGAGCGAGCCAAGTCCCCGCCGCCGGTTACCAGACCGGCTCCGTTGCAGTCCAAAACCAAAAAACGCGACCGCAGCGACATCGTCGTCGCGGCCCTCGGCATTACGCTCGGCCTCACCTGCGCGCTGTTTCCCTGGTACATCTTCTTCAACCAGGAGCAGTTCGGTGTTCGGGAGTTCGTTTTCGAAGGACGCGGTTCGGTCACGCCGCCGTCCAACCTGGTCTATCAACCAGCACTCATCAACCAGCCCTTCTCGACCGGCGAAGTGCCGAAGATGAACCTCGACTTCTTCCCCACCGCCACACTGCCGGGCGAGGAAGATGAAGTCCGTGCCGTGCCTGCTTCGGAGCAGCCGTTTCCGTCGGACCTCATAAGCTTCAAGTTGGTCCATGTCGCCAACGGCCGCGCGATGATCCAGGACGAAGACGGCCTGTGGGTGGTGCAGCGCGGTTCGCGCCTTCCCGACGCCAGCGAGGTGGCCTCGATCGAGCAGCGGGGCGGAAACTGGGTGCTGGTAACGACGCTCGACAAGGTCGTCGAACTCCAGCGCTGACCGCGCGCAAGGTCCGCGCAAGACTCACTCCCTAGGGTGGCGCTACGCGTCAAGGGAGTAGCGATGCAACCCGTCAGCCTGTTCGATCTGGCATCCCAGCAAGCCAAGTGGCTTTCGGTGCGTCAGACCGCCGTTTCAAGCAATATCGCCAACGCGAACACGCCCGGCTACGGCATGCGCGAGGTCGAGCCGTTCGAGGCGGTGCTGAACCAGACGAGCGTGTCGATGCGCGCGACCCATCCGCAGCATCTGGCGGGCGCCAATGCCGTCGGCGCGTTCAACGTTCGCCAGGTAAACGACGATCATCCGACGATGCCTTCCGGCAACACGGTTGTGCTGGAAAACGAACTGATGAAATCCGGTGAGGTTCGCCGCTCCTTCGAGATGAACACGGCGATCGTCAGGTCGTTTCACCGCATGCTGATGATGACGACCAGGGGGTAGGCATGGTGGATCCGCTCATTTCTTCGCTCAAGGTGGCTGCATCGGGGCTCGGCGCTCAATCCGAGCGCCTTCGGATCGTTTCGGAAAACCTCGCCAATGCGCAGTCGACCGGCAGCACTCCGGGCGCCGATCCGTTCCAGCGCAAGACGATCACGTTTACCGCCGAGCTGGACCGCGCCTCGGGTGCTCACATGGTGGAAATTTCGGCGATCTCGCCGGACCGCACGCCGTTCGTCACAGAATACCAGCCGGGCCATGAGGCTGCTGACGAGCTTGGTTTCGTGAAGATGCCGAACGTCAACGTGCTGGTCGAGATGGCCGACGTGCGCGAGGCCAACCGCAGCTACGAGGCGAACCTGCAAACCATCAAGCAGGCGCGCGAGCTGATCTCCATGACCATTGAACTGATGAGGGGCCAGTAATGATCCAGGGACTAGCAGGTGTCGACAAGGTCGGCCAGGCGGCCGGCATGCTCGACGGCCTCGCCAACATCACCGGTCCGGCGCTCAATCGGCCCAACGTTGCGCCCGAGGCGACCTTCTCCGCCGCCGTTTCCGCGGCGTCGGGCCAGGCGATTTCCACGTTGCGCAACTCAGAAGGCCTGTCTTTGCAGGCGTTGCAGGGCGAAGCCGATACGCGTGAGGTGGTCGACGCCGTGATGAGCGCGGAACAGACCCTACAGGCTGCGATCGCCATCCGCGACAAGATCGTCAGTTCCTATCTCGAAATCAGCCGCATGGCGATCTGAGGATTTAAGCGATGAAAGCACTTGCAATCGCCGCCACGGGCATGACCGCCCAGCAGACCAACCTTGAAGTGATCGCGAACAACATCGCGAACATCAACACCACGTCGTTCAAGCGCGCGCGGGCCGAGTTTTCCGACCTGTTCTATCAAGTCGATCGCGTGCAGGGCGCGCCGAACCGGGCCAATCAGGCGCTTGTGCCGGAAGGCACCCATATCGGCCTTGGTGTCAAGACCACCGCGGTCCGCAACATTCATACGCAAGGTCCTCTAGCCGAAACCGGCAACAAGCTGGACGTGGCGATTGCCGGCGGCGGCTGGTTCCAGGTCGAGGGCGTGAACGGCGAGGCGCTCTACACCCGCGCCGGCAGCTTCAACACCAACGCGGAAGGTCAGCTCGTCACGGCCGACGGTTATCTGGTCGCCGGCGGGATCGTCATTCCCGATGACGCAGTGGAAATCATCGTCAACAAGTCCGGGCAGTTCTTCGCGCGCTTCGATGGTCAGGTCCAGCTCGAGGAACTCGGCCAGCTCACGGTCTCGGTCTTTTCGAACGAGGCGGGGCTGGCGCCGCTCGGCGACAAGCTTTTCCAGGAAACCGATGCCTCCGGCCCGGCAAATGTGGGCGTGCCCGGCGACCCGGGCTTCGGCACGGTCGAGCAGTATTACCTCGAATCGTCCAACGTCGATCCGGTGAAGGAGATCACCGCGCTCATCTCGGCGCAGCGCGCCTACGAGATGAACTCCAAGGTCATCAAGGCCGCCGACGAGATGGCGGCGGTCGTCACCCAGGGCCTGAGATAGGACCGATGATGCGTCTTCTCCTGCGCAGGACATTGTTGGCGATCGCGCTGCTGGCTGCAGCCGGCGCCGCGCAGGCTTATGCGCAGGAGACCGTTCTCGTCACGACACGCGTGATCTATCCCGGCGAAACGGTCACTACGGACGCGCTCGAAGAAGTGCCGCTGCGCCGCCAGTTGCGCAACCCGGCAGCCTTCGCGCGTGCATGGGAGCAGATCGACGGCAAGGTGGCGCGCCGCACGCTGCTGCCCGGGCGTCTGATCGGCCTTTCGGCTGTGAGGGACGCTTATCTGGTCGAAACCGGCAAACCGGTGCAGGTGCGCTTCGTGCAAGGGGTGCTCGAAATCTCGGTTGCGGGCGTGCCGCTGCAGGCCGGTGCTGCCGGCGATCTCGTCAAGGTTCGCAACATCGACAGCGGCGTCGTCTTCACCGGCACCGTGATGGGCGACGGCTCGATCAGAGTTTCCGAATCATGATGCGTGCGCTGATCCTTGCGTTCTGCCTCGGCCTCGGTCTCGCTGGCACTTCCAGCGCCGACGAAGCGCTTGCGAACGGCGCTCAACCGGCCGGCGACCTCTATGGCGGCGCGGCCTATGGCGGGGTCAACCGCAACGACCCGCTTTCAGGCAGGGGCTTCACCGTTTCGCGGATCAAGGATATCGCCACGCTGCAGAGCGCGCGCGACAACCAGCTCGTGGGCTACGGTCTGGTGATCGGCGTGCAAGGCACCGGTGACGGGCTGCGAAATTCGCCTTTCACCGAACAGTCGGTGCGGGCGATGCTCGAAAATCTCGGCATCTCGACGCGGGGCGGCGCTTCCCGCTCGCGCAACGTCGCTGCCGTCATCGTGACGGCCAACCTGCCGCCCTTCGTCCAGTCGGGCGCGCGGATCGACGTCAACGTGTCCTCGATGGGCGACGCGACCTCGCTTGCCGGCGGCACGCTGGTGATGACGCCGCTGCGCGCTCCCGACGGCGAAATCTACGCCGTGGCGCAGGGGTCGGTCATCGTCTCCGGCTTCACCGCGCAGGGGCAGGCCGAAACGCTGACGCAGGGCGTGCCGACCAGCGGTCGCGTACCGAACGGCGCCATTGTCGAACGGCAGGTGCCCGCATCGTTCAGCGCGGACCCGACGCTGACGCTGCAATTGCGCAATCCGGATTTTTCCACGGCGGTGCGCATCACCGATGCGATCAACGAATATGCGGTGAGCCGTTTCGGCCAGCGGCTCGCCGCCGAGCAGGATGCGCGCACGGTTCTCATCAACCGCCCATCGAACATCTCTTCAGCGCGTTTCTTCGCCGAACTGGAGAATATCGTCGTCGAATCCGATGCGCCGGCGCGCGTCGTCGTAGACGAACGCACGGGTACGATCGTGATCGGCCAGCAGGTGCGCATCTCGCGCGTCGCGATTTCGCATGGCGCGCTGACGGTGCGCATTACCGAAATGCCGCAGGTCGTACAGCCGGAGCCGTTCTCGCGCGGCGAGACGGCGATCGAGCCTTTCACCGCGATCGACGCTAACCAGCCGGATGCGAACGTCGCCATGCTCGACGGCCCCGATCTTCAGACGCTGGTTGCCGGCCTCAACCGGCTCGGCGTGAAACCTGACGGCATCATAGCGATCCTGCAGGGCATCAAGTCCGCTGGCGCGCTCCAGGCCGAACTCGTGCTGCAATAGGACGATGACGATGCGCAGCTACTTCAACCTTCGACCACGCGGTGCCACGACGCTTGCTTTGGGTGCTGGCGTGATCCTCGGCGCCGTGGTTTTCGGCGGAACGCCGGCCGCAACGCAGGCGGTTGGCGCGATCACCGAAACGGTCAGCGAGTTGGACGAGGACGTTCGTCGCTTCTGCTCCAACATCGCCGATGCCGCGCGGGACCGCCGATACGCGTTGCAGAAGGCCGAGCTGGAAACGCTCCAGAAGGATATCGACCAGCGCATCGAGGCGATGGAGGAAAAGCGCGCCGAATACGAAGCCTGGCTCGCGCGCCGCAACGATTTTCTCGCCAAGGCGGAGGAGAACCTCGTCGAGATCTATTCGGTCATGCGACCGGATGCGGCCGCCGAGCGGTTGGCCGAAGTGCATGTCGAGGTGGCGGCCAGCATCCTCATGAAGCTGCAGGCCCGCAAGGCAGGCGTCATCCTCAACGAAATGGACAGCAAGGCAGCCGCGGTGCTTACCGGCATTCTGGCCAGCGCCACCCGCAAGCAGGACCCGACATGATGCGCAAGCCGCTTCTCCTTATCGCGGGGCTAGCGCTCGCCGGCTGTTCGACCGTGCGTGAAGAGATCGGCGTGCCACCGACGCTCTCGCCGGTGGGCTATGGCGTCGGCGATCCGCAGGCGATCTACACATATCCGACGCCGCCCGCGCAGGAAGCCAAGCGCTATTCGCTGTGGGACGACCGGCAGAGCAAGTTCTTCACCGACGCCCGCGCCCTGAGCGCCGGCGACATCCTGACCGTCGATATCCGCATCAACGACCGCGCGCGGTTCCGCAACGAATCCGAACGCAGCCGCACCGGCAGCCGCGGTCTGGGCTTCGGCGCCGATCTTTCCTGGCTGGGGCTTGGAACCGCGGGCGCGGCCAGCGCCGATATCGATTCATCGACCAGGTCGAAGGGCGAGGGGGCCACGGCACGCTCCGAGGACATCCAGCTCCAGGTCGCCGCGGTGGTGACGGAGGTGCTGCCGAACGGAAACCTGGTCATCAGCGGCTCGCAGGAGGTGCTGGTCAACGCCGAATTGCGCGTGCTGACCATCACCGGCATCGTGCGGCCGTCCGACATCGGCGCGGCCAATACCGTTTCCTACGAGAGGATTGCAGAGGCACGTATCTCCTATGGCGGCCGAGGTCGGCTGACGGAGGTCCAGCAGCCAGCATACGGGCATCAGGTTCTCGACAACCTGCTTCCGTTCTAGGGGGCGGATTTGGCGATCGTCGACGATACGGCACCGGAAAAGAAGGCCCCCTCGCTGCCGCTGCAGATCGCGCTGCTCGTGGGGCTGAGCGTGGTGGCGATCGGCATCGGTTGGGGCTCCGGCCTCTATCTGACCAGCACTCAACCGGCTGCCCGTGAACAAAGCGCAGTCGAGACGGCGAAGGCGACGGAGACGAATCTTGCCGAGGCCCACGAAACGATGGGTGTCGTGTATCTGGAACCGATCACGACCAATCTGGCCGGGCCGACGGGAACCTGGGTAAGGCTCGAACTCGCCCTTATCTTCGACGCCGAACCGGACATGATGATGGCACAGACGATCCAGCAGGATATTCTTGCCTATCTCCGCACCGTCAAAATTCATCAGGTTGAAGGCGCCAGCGGCTTCCAGCACCTGCGTTCGGACATCGAGGAACGCGCGTCGATCCGCAGCGACGGCGCGGTCAAGCGCATCCTGATCCGGACTTTGCTTTTCCAATGACGCGCCTTGCTATCTCCGCGTTGTTGCTGCTGGTGCTTGTCACGCCGGCCACCGCGCAGCAGCTCGACCTCGGGGGCCTGACCGACCAGCTCGAAGGCCAGACGGTCGGCTCGATCATCCAGCTCTTCGGACTGTTGACAGTCCTGTCGCTGGCGCCCGGCATCCTGATCATGGTGACGAGCTTCACGCGCTTCATCATCGTGTTCTCGATCCTACGCTCCGGCATCGGCCTGCCGAGCACCCCGGCGAACCTGATCCTGGTGAGCCTGTCGCTGTTCATGACCTTCTATGTGATGGGGCCAACGTTCGACCGGGCCTGGAACGAGGGCGTACAGCCACTGGTTGCCAATGAGATCAACGAGGAAGAAGCGTTCGGGCGCATCTCCGAACCGTTCCGGGATTTCATGATCGCCAATGTCCGCGACAAGGATTTCGACCTGTTCGCCGACCTCGCGCGTGAACGGGAGCAGGCGGATGTTTCGGTGCAGGACGCGGATTTCCGCATCCTTGTTCCGGCGTTCATGATTTCCGAAATCCGACGCGGGTTCGAGATCGGCTTTCTGATCGTGCTGCCGTTTCTGGTGATCGACCTGATCGTCGCAACGATCACTATGTCGATGGGCATGATGATGCTGCCGCCCGTGGTGGTCTCGCTTCCGTTCAAGATATTGTTCTTCGTCCTTATCGACGGCTGGAATCTGCTCGTTGGCAGTCTGGTGCGCTCGTTTGCTTAACGCGCTGATTCAGCACGCGTTAACCATCTGATTTTCCAGTAAGTTAACCATACTCCTTATCCGTTTTGTAGGCTTTCACGGTCTAGATTGGCGTCGAGGGGCAGATCGGAAACGGGGACTTCCGACCGATCGGGCATGAGGCCGCGCTGCTTCGCTGGTGAAAACCCGGCATGTCTGTATCGTATCGAGTACAAGGCGTATTCTCATGGCAAGTCTTCTGACCAACGCGTCCGCAATGACGGCGCTCCAGACCCTTTCGCAGACCAACAAGAACCTGGCCACCACCCAGAACCGCATCGCCACCGGCGCCCGCGTCAACGAAGCTTCCGACAATGCCGCCTACTGGTCGATCTCGGTCGGCATGAAGAACCAGAGCAATCTGCAGTCGGTCGTCAAGGACTCGATCGGCTTCGGCAAGGCCATCCTCGATGCGGCTTACACCGGTCTCGACGAGGCGATCAAGCTTACGATGGAAATCCATCAGCGCTACCTCGCCAAGGAGCAGGACGGTACGGACGCCGACGCGATCGACGCCGAAATTGATGAGCTTAAGACGGCGATTGAAGAGATCGCCATCGCCGCCGATTTCGAGGGCCAGAACCTGCTGGCGACCGCAGGCGGTGACGTCACCGTTGTCACCGGCTACATCAAGGACGGTGGCGCCACTGCCGTCAAGACGGCCACCTTGACTGCCTACGGTCTACAGGCTGCGGCCGCTACCATGACCAATACGGCAACCACCGAGACGGCGCTGACGGCCATGCGCGAAGCCGCCTCCAATCTCGGCGCGATGAAAATCCGCCTCGACGCTCAGCTCAGCTTCACCTCGAAGCTGCAGGATGCGCTCGACCGCGGCGTCGGCCAGCTTGTCGATGCCGACATGAATGCCGAGTCGGCTCGCCTGTCGGCCCTGCAGGTCCAGCAGCAGCTCGGCATCCAGGCGCTGTCGATCGCCAATTCGAACTCGCAGAACATCCTGTCGCTGTTCCGCGGCTAACAGCCGACTGAGCACAAGGTTCCGGGCCGCCCCTTCACGGGCGGCCCGAAATCATTTTCGCACAAGCTTCGCCGCCTATTCTGCGCTCCAGTGTCTCCGGAGCATGAAGCTTTGCCTGAACAGTTGAAGAC
>JAEWFU010000202.1 GCA_023388675.1 Pseudomonadota bacterium
CGGGCCGGGCCGATGCGCTGGTAACCTGCCCCATTGCCAAGAAGCCGCTCTACGATGCAGGTTTTGGCTATCCCGGGCATACCGAGTTTCTCGGACATCTTGCGCAGACGGTCGCGGGATCGCCGGCAACGCCGGTAATGATGCTTGCCGGCCCGGAGTTGCGGGCCGTGCCGGTTACCATTCATATTCCGCTGGCCAAAGTCGCTACGACATTGACGACGGCGCGTATCGTCGAGACGGCTTCGATCACGGCGAGCGACCTGCGTGAAAAGTTCGGCATCGACAATCCGCGGCTCGCCATTGCCGGGCTAAACCCGCACGCCGGCGAAGACGGGGCGATGGGCAAGGAAGACGAGGAAGTCGTTCGCCCGGCCGTCGAAGAGCTTCGCAGATCAGGCATCGATGCCCGCGGCCCCCTGCCCGCAGACACGATGTTCCACGCCCGCGCCCGCGCGAATTATGATGCGGCGATCTGCATGTATCACGACCAGGCGCTGATTCCCGCCAAGGCGCTCGCCTTCGACGAGACGGTGAACGTCACCCTTGGCCTCCCCTTCATCCGCACATCACCGGACCACGGCACCGCGTTCGACATTGCCGGCAAGGGCATCGCACGCCCCGACAGCCTGATCGCGGCGCTGCGGCTGGCGCGGCAGATGGCGGACGCAATGGCAGCGCGGCGATGACCCTCGACGGGCTGCCGCCGCTTCGCGACGTGATCGAGCGGCACGAACTGCGTGCAAAGAAATCACTCGGCCAGAACTTCCTGCTCGACCTCAACCTGACCGGCAAGATAGCGCGGGCGGCCGGCGATCTTTCTTCGACGACTGTGATCGAGGTCGGCCCCGGGCCGGGCGGCCTGACGCGCGCGCTGCTGGCGCACGGTGCGGCGCGCGTCGTTGCGATCGAGCGAGACGAACGCTGCCTTGCCGCGCTGGCCGAGGTCTCGGCGCACTATCCCGGCCGGCTGGACGTGATCCCGGGCGACGCCATGAAAACCGACTTTCCAGCGCTCGCCGAAGGCGCGCAGGACGTCAGGATCGTCGCCAACCTGCCCTACAATATCGGCACCGAACTGCTGATCCGCTGGCTGACCGTCGCCGACTGGCCGCCCTTCTATTCGTCCATGACGCTGATGTTCCAGAAGGAAGTGGCACAACGCATCGTCGCGAAGCCGGGTGACAACGCCTATGGCAGGCTGGGCGTGCTCGCGGGATGGCGGACGGAGGCAAGAATCGTATTCGATCTGCCGCCGCAGGCGTTCACGCCGCCGCCCAAGGTCACCTCGGCCGTGGTGCACATCGTCCCGCGCGCGCAGCCGCTGCCCGCCGACGGCAGAAAGCTCGCCCGCGTAACCGAGGCCGCGTTCGGCCAGCGGCGCAAGATGCTGCGGCAAAGCCTCAAGGGACTTGGCGGGGAGAGGCTGCTTGCGGCGACCGGAATCGACGGCACGCGCCGCGCGGAGACCCTGTCTGTGGAAGAGTTCGTGTCGCTGGCCAACGCGATCTGAAGATCGGCCGCGCCGGCACCGTTGTCAGATGAAGCTGTAGATCCCGATCTCGTCGAACCTGACGGGGCCGTCGGCACCGTTGTCGCCGGCTTCCGCGGTCGCGTGTTCTCGCAGAGCGGCATCGAGCCGTTCCGCAGCGCTACTATCAGGGTCAATAAGCGCTTTGGCAAAATCCATCAACGAGATGCCAAGCTCATCAAGACCGGTATCCTCCTCGATCTTGCGAAGGAGCGCTTCACCACCCGGCGAACGCATCATCTTGAGTATCTTTTCCTTGACCGCCTGCCCGAAGGCGGAAGCCGAATCGAAGTCGTCAACATCGAGGTCAAGCGCCTTGCCCACCCGCTCCATCAAGTGAACCTTCAATTGGTTCACGTCGATTGAGGTGACGCTGAACATGGGGTCCGACTGCTGCGGCTGCGCCGGCGATGCAGCAATCGGAGTGATGCCGGCGGGCTCGCGCTCCCGTCCGGCGGCGGAGAAAGACGAAAGGTTCGATTGCTGGAGGAGCTGCAGGGCCGAGAGGTTCGCAGGCGGCAAGACGGACATGTTCACTCCGGCAATGCGCCCGGCACGTCATGCGCGGCACATCGTCAACAAGCCGCGCGTCATGCACGGCGAACAAAGCCGCGGGCAGCATGCACAATGTGTCTTAAGAATTTACTCCGGCTTCTCGTCCAGCAGGCCCGAGATGAAATCGAACAGGCCCGGACGACGGTCGCGACGCAGGCGTTCCGCAGCGACGATCGCCTCCACCTCTGCGAAAGCCGTGTCCAGATCTTCGTTGATGACGATGTAGTCGTAGTCGCGCCAGTGCTCGATCTCGGCGCGTGCATTGGCAAGCCGTGCCGCGATGACCTCGTCATGATCCTCCGCGCGGCGGCGCAGGCGCTCCTTGAGCTCGCGCATGGAGGGCGGCAGGATGAAGATCGAAACGATGTCGGCGCGCATCTGCCCGCGCAATTGTTCGGCGCCCTGCCAGTCTATGTCGAACAGCATGTCGCGCCCCTCGGCGAGCGCTTTCTCGGCGGGCGCGCGAGGCGTTGCATAGAAATTGCCGTGGACTTCGGCCCATTCCAGCAATTCATCATTGTCGCGCATGAACTCGAAATCGCGCCGGGACCTAAAATGGTAATGCCGGCCGTCGATCTCGCTGCCGCGCCGGGCGCGCGTCGTCACGCTGATCGACAGTTCGAAGGCGGGATCGCTTTCGAGCAGATTGCGGGCAATGGTGGACTTTCCGGCACCGGAAGGCGACGACAGCACCAGCATGAGTCCGCGACGGCGGATCGAAGCGATAAGGGGGGTATCCGCCATGGATTACTCCAGATTCTGAACCTGCTCGCGGAACTGATCGACGACGGCTTTCAGTTCCAGCCCGATGGCCGTCACCGCGGCCGCGTTGGACTTCGAGCAAAGCGTATTCGATTCCCGGTTGAATTCTTGTGAAAGGAAATCGAGCTTACGGCCAATCGGCCCGCCCTCGGCGATGAGCGCCAGGCCGGAGGCGACATGCGTCTTCAGCCTGTCGATCTCCTCGCGGATGTCTGCCTTAGTGGCGAGAAAGGCGGCTTCCATGTGAAGACGAGCCTCATCGAGCGGAGCGCCGGTGTCGAGAAGCGCCTTCACCTGCTCTGCAAGGCGGGCACGAATGGCTGCCGGCTCGCGCGACGGGTCTGCCTCGGCGCGTTCCGTCAGCGCCTGGATCGAACCGAGGTGCCCGAGAAGCAGCGCACCAAGTGCCGCCCCCTCGTCGCGACGAGCAGCCTCGAGGCTGGCCAGTGCCGCATCGAGTGCGGCGAGAATGGCTGCATCAAGTTCGCCACGCGCCTCCTCGCTCTCGGCTGCTTCCGGGGCGTCGAGCACGCCCCGCAGGGCCAGGAGGCCGTCAGCCGTTGCCGGTGCGACCCCGAACTGCTCCTCAAGCCGCCTGGCAAGCCCGGCGAGATCCCGCAGAAACTCGTCGTTGACCACGGGTTGCGCCTGGGCCCCTGTACGCGTGAGCGTGAGGCTGGCCTGCACGTTGCCGCGCGAAAAGCGTTTCTGGATTGCCTGGCGCACCGGCTGCTCCAGCCGCTCGCACCCCGGCGGCAGACGCAGTCGCGCCTCCAGGCTCTTGCCGTTGACGGATTTCAACTCCCAGACAATCGCCGCGCCGGCGTTGTCGGCGACCGCCCGGCCGAAACCGGTCATGCTCTGCAAACCCATGGCGTCCCCTGCCCCCCATTTCGCATCGTCACTCGTTTGCGGCGTCACTCTCCTCCGCTTCGCCTGCTGCCTCGGCGCGCTGCATTTCGATCCGCCGCCAGCGCGCGACATTT
>JAEWFU010000225.1 GCA_023388675.1 Pseudomonadota bacterium
TCGAACTCGCCGGCGATCATCAGCAGGCAAGCACCCACGGCGATGATCATGAACTGCGCCGAGACCACGCCCCAGTTCATGACGCCCTCGCCGCTGAACATGCCGGTGTCGCGCGCGACCATGAGGAAGTAGACGAAGACGAGGATCACGCCGCAGATGGCCCCCAGCTCGGGGCGGACCAGCGCCTTGCGAAAGCGCGAGACCTCGCGGACCCGCTCGTCCTTGTCGGGTGGCTGCCCGGGCGCGCCCTGCGCGCTTGCCTGAACGCTGTCGCTCATCTTTCGCTCCCTCGATCGCCCGCGCGCCGTCGGCCGGGCGCGGGGGCCCGTGGCTTCGTCACGTGCAAAGCTGTTTCGATCCGGATTCCAGGGCCGGAGGCGCTGGCGCCCCCGGCATCGGTTCAGCGGCTCAGCGGTATTCGCCCGCCAGCGCCTCGACCTGCTCGATATTGTCCTTGGTGATGTAACCCGGCCCCGAATTGATCGAGTTCGGCGGGATCACACCGTAGCGGGCATAATTGGTCAGGAGCACGATCGGCAGGTAGCCCTGCAGATAGGGCTGCTGGTCGATGGCGAAGTCGATGACATCGGCCTTGATGCCTTCCGAAATGCCCTGCGACAGGTCGAAGGTGGCGAAGAAGACCTCGCCCGCCATACCGTTCTCCTGCAGCGCGGCAAGCGTCGGCTCCGCCGAATTCGGTCCCAGAGTCAGGATGCCGTTGGTGTCGGCATTGGCGCGCAGATGGGCGAGCATCTTGTTCTTCACCTCGGCCGGGTCGATGCCGGAATCGATCATCTGGTTGCCCAGCTCGACGCCGAGCGCGTCGGCAAAGCCCTGGCAGCGCTCCACCGAGGCCGGGTTGGTGATGTAGTGGTTCACACAGACGAACTTGGTGACGCCCGCCTCCTTGGCGCGCTCGCCGGCGCCCTTGCCGGCGTCATATTCCGGCTGGCCGATATGCAGCATCGCGCCGAGCTGCTTCGATTGCTCGACCGTGCCCGAATTGACCGTGATCACCGGTATGCCCTTGGCCACCGCATCGCTGATCGGTCCCTCCAGCGCATTGATGTCGGCGATCGAGGTGACGATGCCGTTCGGGCTCGAGGCTGAGGCCTGCTCGATAATGCGCGCCATGTCGGCGATGTCGCCCGTCGGCGGATTGCGGTATTCGACCGTCACGTCCATCTGCTCGGCCGCGACGTTGAGCGCGTTCTTGATCGTGTTCCACCATGAATCGGAATCCGGGGCATGGCTGACGAAGACGAACCGCTCGCCTTCGGCCTGCGCCACGCCAGCGGCTCCCGTGGCCGCGGCAGCGGCCAGCCCGAGCGCCAATAGAAGCTTCCTCATTGTCGTTCTCCTCCACATCCGGTGTCCGGCTGCACCGATTTGTAACCGGAGATCTGCCGCCCGGCGGCAGACCCGTCTCCCGTGGCCAGTGGCCCGACTGGCGGAACCGGATCGGCAACTCCTCCCCCGGAACGCCCATTTCAGAATATTCGCGCCATATTTCTAGTTCATGAAATATTTATTCCATATTGGGGCATTGCGTCAAGGGGCGTTGACGCGGCCTGCCGGAACAGGCTTGCAGCACGAGACCCAAAGAAAAAGGGGCCGCGGATACGGCCCCTTTCCTCGGATGACTGGCGACTGACGCTTACTGTCAGCTCTTGACCAGCTCGTCATAGTTAACGGTCTGAGGCTCTTCCTTCTCGTTCTCGATCTTGAGCTGCGGCGCAAGGTTGCCCTTCTCGACGGCGTCCTTGTTCCAGTATTCGAGATCGTGTTCCTCGGCGAGCTTGGGACCGATGTCGCCCTGCACGCCTGCGCGCTCCAGCCGCTCCATCACCCGCTCCTGCTCGGCGCACAGAGAGTCCATCGCTTCCTGCGGGGTCTTCGCACCCGAGGACGCATCGCCGATCGCCTGCCACCAGAGCTGGGCGAGCTTCGGGTAGTCAGGCACGTTGGTGCCCGTCGGCGACCACTGCACGCGGGCTGGCGAGCGGTAGAACTCAATCAGGCCGCCGAGCTTGGGTGCGCGGTCGGTGAAGGATTCGTGCTGGATGCTCGATTCCCGGATCAGCGTCAGACCGACATGGCTCTTCTTGACGTCGACCGTCTTCGACACGACGAACTGCGCGTAGAGCCAGGCGGCCTTGGCGCGATCGTCGGGGGTCGACTTCAGGATGGTCCAAGATCCGACGTCCTGGTAGCCGAGCTTCATGCCGTCCTTCCAGTAGACGCCATGCGGCGACGGCGCGAAACGCCACTTCGGCGTGCCGTCCTCGTTGACCACCGGCAGCCCCTCCTTGACCATGTCGGCCGTGAAGGCGGTGTACATGAACATCTGCTGGGCGATCTCGCCCTGCGCCGGCACCGGGCCGGATTCCGAGAAGGTCATGCCCTGCGCCGAGGCCGGTGCGTAGGCCTTCATCCAATCCAGATATTTCTGGATGGCATACACGGCAGCCGGGCCGTTGGTGTCGCCGCCGCGCGCCACGCAGGAGCCGACGGGGCGCGAATTCTCGTCGACCTTGATGCCCCATTCGTCGACCGGAAGGCCGTTGGGCAGGCCCTTGTCGCCATTGCCGGCCATCGACAGCCAGGCGTCGGTGAAGCGCCAGCCCAGCGACGGGTCCTTCTTGCCGTAGTCCATGTGGCCATAGACCTGTTTGCCGTCGATCTCGCGGCCGGTGAAGAACTCGGCGATGTCCTCATAGGCCGACCAGTT
This sequence comes from Pseudomonadota bacterium, assembly GCA_023388675.1. GTDB lineage: Bacteria > Pseudomonadota > Alphaproteobacteria > Rhizobiales > Rhizobiaceae > Aerobium. The sequence continues at coordinate 2,732 of JAEWFU010000225.1, forward strand.
GACCGGCACGCCGAGATCGTAGCCGTACTTCTCCTTGAACTCTGCCTTGTTTGCCTCGTCGTTGAACCAGTCGTAGCGGAACCAGTAGAGGTTCGCGAACTGCTGGTCGGGCAACTGGTAGAGGTCGCCGTCCGGCGCGGTGGTGAACTTCAGCCCGATGAAGTCGTCGAGGTCGAGGTTCGGGTTGGTGACGTCCTTGCCCTCGTTCGCCATCCAGTCGGTCAGCGAGCG
>JAEWFU010000236.1 GCA_023388675.1 Pseudomonadota bacterium
GGCCAGCAGGGCACCGACCGCCGATTCTTACAGGATGGTATCGGCGGCTTCAACAGGTGAAATCGAGGGAGCTGCTCTGCAGCGGGTTCTTGAGACCGGGGTACGGGCTCAAGGGTATCGCCTTTTATGATAGTTGTCCGCATCCTCGCGCCGGCGCGCGGTTAGGTTCTCCGCCGACCGCAGGTGCAGAACACGGTCGAGAATCTCGGGACGCCGCATCGTGGCCTCGGCTGCAATTCAGGTGTCTTGCGCTTGAGGTTCATGGCGGCCAGTTCAGGAGATATTTCGAACTCGGTGCCACTGGTCGCGACTGCGCCCGCCTTTCGTGAAGCGCCCTCCTACGGGCGATCGCCATTATAGACTTTTGCCAGTGTGCCGACGACATTCGCTATTTCTGCGCGAAGCTCGGGCGGACCGATTACCTCGGCCTCCTTTCCAAAGCGCAGTATTTCCATGGCGGCGTGAGCCATGGAGCCCGTCGACAAGGATACCTGTCTCCAGCCCCGTGCGTCGGCTTCCTCCGAAATCACAGCTCCATTGCGGACATAAGGGGGGAGGAGGTCTTCCATCATGTCCAGCCCCCAGGGCGAGAGAAGGATTTCAGCCCGGTTCGGGTGGAGGTCCGCCTCGTAGCGCCGGATGCTTTCTGTCCAGTACGCTTCGAGGTTGAAAGCCATCGGATACTCGAAGCTTTCATCAAGCACCGACATCTGACGAATACGCGAAATGCGGAAGGTGCGAACGTCATCGTCAACCCGGGCGATCAGATACCAGACACCGCCTTTCAGGACGATTCCGAGGGGTTCGACACGCCGATCTTTGTCTGTTTTCCTGCTTTGGTAGCGCATGCATATCGGATGCTGGTTCCACACGGCCTCGGCAATGGCAGGCAGGTGATCCAAGGTCTCGGGTTCGACGAACCACGCTGGCGCATCGAAGTGGAAGCGGGCTTTCATCGCGCCGGATCGCATGGTCTCAGGCAGCGCAGCCACGAGCTTTTTGCGCGCGCTTGCTGCAACGCCGCCCAATCCCAAATCGGCTGCTTGTCGCGTGAGGCCAGTCAGGAAAAGGGCTTCGGCCTCGGTCGAAGACAGGCCGTTGAGACGCACACGGTAGCCATCCAGCAGGCGGTAACCCCCATTGCTGCCTTGCACGCTGTAGATCGGAATGCCTGCTGCGCTGAGCGCATCTACATCTCGATATATCGTGCGCAGGGAAACTTCGCAGCCGTCAGCGAGCGCTTGTGCGGTGACATGACCCTTTGCTTGCAGGGTGGTCAGGATAGAGAGAAGCCGGCTTGCGCGCATCTGAAAAGCTTAATCCAACCTGACACAAGTTGACAGGTATGCTCGCCTAAAGTGTGTCGTCGGTCAGCGAGCGGACGACACATCGGCGCTCTCTCCGACCTTCTCGAACCCCACGGACCAAAAAACCATGTCACGCTCAATCAAGCATCTAATCATTGGAGGGATGATCATCATGGGCATTTCAACTGCGGCGGCAGCGCAGGAACTGACCATCGTCAACCCGCCGAATCTCGGCGACCCGACACCCAACGGCTACAGCACGGTGGTGATCACGCCACCCAACGCAAGAACTGCTTATATTTCGGGGCAGGGCGGGCAGGACAGCACCGGAGCCCTGTCGCCGGATTTTGCCACGCAGGTTGCGCAGGCCTACGCGAACCTGAACGCTGCCCTCGATGGGCTCGGCGCGAGCCCGGATCAGGTCGCCAAGCTCACGATCTTCGTAGTCGACCACGATATGGCCAAGCTTGAGGTGCTGACCAGAAACGTCAAGGAGATGTTCGGCGAGGCCTTGCCTGCCCAGACCCTGGTTCCTGTCCCTAAACTTGCAATTGATCCCATGCTCTTTGAGGTCGAGGCTATCGTTGTTCTGGACTAAAATGACTGCCCGGGCAATCGCGATTACTGAACACGCGACCAAACTCGTCTGAAAAGGTGGGGCGGCTGCTGTTGAACCTGACCGAAACCTGCAGTTCGCTCCCACACTCTCCAATCCGATCTCGATCACTCGCAGCGCAAGCATGACCGCTACGGCGTCAGATTTCAGTTCGTTCTGCCTGGAGCAGTGCGTCTTCGATGTCGACGCCCGAGTACCGCTCCGTATTCTCGATCTTAATGTGCACGGGCAGTCCGGCTATCTTTGGCGTAGCCTCGTTTTCGACCGCGTCGCCGTCAAATCCGATCGAGGCGCCAGTCCGCAAACAATCCGGCCCGCGAGGAGAAGCCGGCGGTGTCGAAGCCCGCGAACAGCCCGTCACGCGTAACGAGGACGGTTCGCCAGCCTCGTGCGGCGGCGCCGATCACATCGGTGTGCAGGGTGTCGCCGCACATGGCGATGCGCGACGGCGATATCCCCGGCAACGTTTGTTCCACGAGGCGGTAGGCCTCCGGGAACGGCTTGCCAAAAAAGCCGACCAGCCCGGCGTGCCGGTCGGCGATGCGGTGACCGTAGTAGCCCGGCTCGAGAGAAAAACCGTGACCGCGAGGTGCGACGAGATCGGGATTTGCGACGACGAGCGGTCGCGGTCGCGCATCCATCGCTTCTTCCAGGAAGGACTGGCGCTCCTCCGTCCAGCCGGAGGAGGACAGGAAAAGGAACCCCTCCACCTCGGAGTATGGCTGTGCATTGTCACCGAGACGGGTCGTTCTGGCGGCTATATCGTTCAACTGGTCGTCGGCTGCGGCGATCACGCCCCAATGCCGGTCCGCCAGATTCATGAGCGCCGCGTCCCGGCTGGTGATGATCTCGTCATCGTGTACGCGTACACCCAGGCGACGGAATTTTTCCAGCGCGTGCGACCGGTCATAGCTGGCCGCGTTGGTGAGGATGCGGATCTGGCATCCGCGTGCGCGAAGCTCGTCAATGCGGCGGTCGGCGCCATCGATCAGCGTGTCGCCGATATTGAGAACCCCGAATGCATCGAAGACGAACGCGTCGATTTCGTCCGCGATATCGAGCAGCGATCCGATGTCATGCGTAACGCGCGGCGTCGTTGCTTGCGGGAGGCGGGATCGCACGGTCTCGTAACGCCCGAAGATCGCTTCTACGTCCAACATGGCGATTTCTTCTCAACCGATCCCCAGGCTGTCGTCACGAAATACGTATCGTGGCTGGCAATTGGACCCATATCGCAAAGCAGCGGCGCAATGGAAGGCAAAAACGATCAAAACAACAGAATTCTTCCACAAACCCTGTCATCGCGCGAATATCGGTGATGTGGTTGTCACTAATTTTGTTGTTTCTCACAGAATCATGTTGTTTTGAGTTTCCTGCTGTCCTAGCCTGTCTGCAAGGGAGGAAGTTGGCTGGAATGTCCTACAGCAAGAGCAGGAGAGGGGAGAAGATTCTCTCCCTCGTCAATGAGCGGGGCGCGATTTCCGTCGGGGCATTGGCTGAGCTTCTCGACGTCTCCATGCAGACGATCCGGCGCGATGTCGACGAGCTGTGCGATGGCGAAAACCTGCGGCGGCTGCATGGTCGTGTCGAACTCGCGGAAAAGTCACTGAATACGCCGTTTGACCTGCGCACGGGAACAAATCTCGCCGCGAAGGAGGCGATTGGCGCCGCGGCTGCGCGCCTCGTCCCCGACGGCGCGACGATCTTCATCTCGATCGGCTCGACACCGGCGGCCGTCGCCCGCGCGCTTCGCCCCCGCAAGGGGCTGACGATAATCACGAACAACCTCACTGCTGCGATGGCGCTGAGCGAGCAGGTTTCGAACCGCATCATCATTCCCGGCGGAGAACTCCGCCTCCCGGATCGTGACCTTCTCGGCGACGAGGTTGTCAGTTTCTTCGGTCGCTACCGGGCGGAGTTCGGCATCTTCGGCACCGCAGGTATCGCAGCAGACGGGCGACTGCTGGAATTCCACTCAGCGGAGGTGCGCGCCAGTGAGCGCATCCGCCTTAACTCGCAGACGTCGATCTTGGTTATCGATCAGTCGAAATTCGGACGTGTGGCGCCCGCGCTTGGTCCCAACATCGCCGACATCGACCGTGTCGTTCTCGACAGGCTTCCCGGAGAAGAATTCGCTGACGTCATCGGCTCGCTGGGCGACAGGATATTGCTGGCCGAGGAGAGCGGGTCATGACAGGCGCCGAATTCGTGGTCCTCGACAACGTTGCAAAACGATGGAAGGGGCAGCTCGGCGTCGAGAACATCAGCCTCGACATCGTAGAAGGCTCGTTTGTGGCCCTGCTGGGGCCTTCCGGATGCGGAAAGTCCACGACGCTCAGGCTGCTGGCAGGTCTGGAGGCGGCCGACGAGGGGCGCATCATCATCGCCGGTCGTGACGTTACCGACGCGCCGTCTGCGGATCGCAACCTTTCGATGGTGTTCCAGTCCTATGCGCTCTTCCCGCATTTGAGCGTCGCCGAGAATGTCGTGTTCGGAATGAAGGTCCGTCGCGTGCCGAAAGCGGAGCGGGCAGAAAAACTGGCGCGCGCGCTGCAGATCACCGGGCTCGAGGGATACGAGGCACGAAAGCCGGGCGAGCTTTCCGGTGGCCAGCGCCAGCGTGTCGCACTGGCGCGGGCAATCGTGGCGGGCAAGCGCATCTGTCTGATGGACGAGCCGCTCTCAAATCTCGACGCCAAGCTGCGCAATTCGGTCCGCAAGGATATCAAACGCCTGCAGCGCGATCTGGGCATCACCGTCGTCTACGTCACCCACGACCAGACGGAGGCCATGAGCATGGCTGACAAGATCGTGCTGATGAAGAGCGGTCATATCCAACAGGTCGGTGCACCTGCCGACCTTTACGATCGGCCGGCAAACACGTTTGTCGCAGAATTCATCGGCTCGCCGCCCATGGCGTTGCTGGAGGCATCTGCCCTTGGACGCGCGTCCTCGAAGGACATTCTGGGGCTTCGCGCGGAGCGGATTCGCGTCGCGGAACCGGGGCAAGGACGACTGACCTGCACCGTTTCCGAGAGCGAATTTCTGGGTGCTGAAACGCTCATCAGCCTGTCACATCCGCGGGCTACAGGCCTGTGCGTTCTTCGGCCAGGATTGAATCCGGCCGAGGTCGGCACAGAGGTCTCGGTCACGTTCGATGATCGGGACGTACATGTCTTCGACAGCGAAGGGCGCCGAAGGGAGGCACAGTAAGTCTCGCGGGCGCTCGCCCGCATGCTTGGTGTGACGAAAGGACAGGAGGAAAGCTATGAAATACTTTACGAAAGCCGGCTTTGGTCTGGCGGGACTACTGGCAGCAACCGCGTTGACGCTGCCCGCACATGCCCAAACGGAACTTACGATGTACTACCCGATCGCCGTGGGCGGTCCGCTCACGAACGTGGTCGACAAGATGGTCGCCGAGTTCGAGGCGGAAAATGCCGACATCAAGGTGAACGCGATCTACGCAGGCAATTATGACGATACGCGTGTTCGCGCGCTGTCGGCGCTGAATTCCGGGGAGCCGGCACAGCTCGCCGTCCTGTTCTCGATCGACGCCTATGACCTGATCGAGCAGGAAATCATCACGCCCTTCGATGAAGTGGTGAAGGACGATGCCGGCAAGGAATGGCTCGGGAGCTTCTATCCGGCTCTGATGGCAAACGGCGAGATCGAAGGGCACATCTGGGGCATTCCGTTCCAGCGCTCGACCATCGTCGCCTACTACAACAAGGACAAGTTCAAGGAAGCCGGTCTGGATCCGGAGAACCCGCCGAAGACGTGGGACGAGATGGTCGAAGCAGGCAAGGCACTGACCAAGGACGGCTCGTGGGGCCTGATGATCCCGTCGACCGGCTATGCCTACTGGATGTTCCAGGCGCTCGCGATCCAGAACGGCAAGGAACTTATGTCCGCCGACGGTCAACACACCTATTTCGACGACCCGGCGGTGGTCGAGGCTCTCGAGTTCTGGCGCGCGCTTGCCGAGGAGGACAAGATCATGCCGTCCGGCACGATCGAGTGGGGCACGCTGCGTCAGGCCTTCCTTGAAGGTCAGACCGCCATGATGTGGCACACGACGGGAAATCTCACGGCGGTCAAGGAAGCAGCCACCTTCGATTTCGGCGTCTCGGTTCTCCCGGGCAACACCCAGCCGGGATCGCCGACCGGCGGCGGCAATTTCTATCTGTTTGCCGATACGACAGACGAAGAGCGCGAGGCAGCCCTGAAGCTCATCCAGTTCATGACGTCGCCGGAAAAGGCGGCGGAATGGTCGATCGCGACGGGCTATATGGGTGTCTCCCC
>JAEWFU010000242.1 GCA_023388675.1 Pseudomonadota bacterium
GCGACGATGCCCACAAGGACGAGCTTGTGAAAAGTGAGTTCACCGGGCGCGGCAAGGTCGAGATCGGCCGCTTCAAGGGCCTCGGCGAGATGATGGCGAGCCAGCTCAAGGAAACGACGATGGACCGGCGCAAGCGCACGCTGCTGCGGGTCGACGTCGACGAGACCGACCCCGAAGGCACGCGCGCATCCGTCGACGCGCTGATGGGCACCAAGCCCGAAGCCCGCTTCCGCTTCATTCAGGAGCGCGCGGAATTCGTCGAAGAACTCGACATCTGAGCCGAATCCTTTCGTTCATCAGGATAAGACCATGCCGCTCAGGATCGTCTACGTTTCAACGCTCGGGCAACGGGTGACCGAGGCCGAACTTGCCGCACTCGTCGACAAGGCCGCCGTCTTCAACAAGAACCATGGCATCACCGGCGTACTGGCCGTTGAGGGCGCGCGCGTGTGCCAGATCCTCGAAGGGCCGGACGCCGCGGTCGATGCGCTGTTCACCTCCATCAAGCGCGATGACCGGCACTCGGGCGTCGTCGAGCTTGTACGTCACGGGATAGACGCAACCAGTTTCGATGACTGGGGCATGGTCCGTCGCGGCATGCTCGACATCGTGATCGCTGCATACGCGGCATAGTTTTCCGCCCGGCATCTCGCCGAGATCAGGCTGCCGCGATCGCCAGTGCGTGACAGCGCGCGTTTTCGCGCAGCACCTCGAGATGGATCGCCTTGATCAGCGCCGCCGTTTCACGGTCGCGCTCGTTGGGACCCTGCTGGCCCGGCGCCGCATTGACCTCGCGCAGCATGAGCCAAGTCACCTCCTGTGCGCCGGCGACGCGCTTGCCGGTGGCGACCTCGCGCCACACCTTGAGGGCGCGCAGGAAGACCGTGTGCAGCGTTTCAACAAGGCCTGCCGAGCGGAAGAGCGCCGCCACGGCTACATCCCGGCCCGATGCGAGGATGGCTCGCACCCGTGCCTCGGACTGCCCCGTCAGCACCATCAGAACCGAGCCGAAGAAGTCTACCTTCCCATGCGCGATCGCGCGGATGAGGAAGCCTGCGGTCAGTTCGCCGCGCAAGCGCAGATGCTCGACGAGCGCGGCATGCTCGCTTCGTTCGGTCGTGTCGAGGAGTGTCAGCGATGCCCGCTGGCACGCTTCGCGCGTGACGCGTTCGGCGCGCGCCTGCCCCATCAGGGCTATGACGAGTGGCGAGGTCTTCAATGCCTCGCCCAGCTTGACGAGCAGCATGTGCCGGCAGTCGCTTGGCAACCTGGGATCGTTCAGCAGGGCCTCGCGCAGCGCGGCCTGATGGCCATGACGTTCCGCCATGCGGCGAAACGAAAGCGAAGCAATGGCCGCACCGCCGTTACGGGCAAGTGCGACACAGGCCTCGATCTCGCCCACTTCCGCGATGGCTGCCGCCAGGCTCATGGAAACCGAGGCGCGCCCCGCGATCAGCGCCTGGATCGGACCGTCGGATGCCGCCACGCGATCGATGAGGTCGGCATCGGTAAGCAGCGGCGAACGAACCAGCACGACCGCAGCGACCTCCTTCTGGTCGGCGGCCAGTGCGGCGATGATCTGCGGCGGCGCATAGCGGCTCATCGAGAGCGCTTCGGCCAGCGCTGCGCGCACCTTGGGCGACGGATCGTCGAGCAGCAGCGTCAGCGCGGCTTCCGCCTCGCACCTGTCCTCGAAGGGAAGTTGATGGTCGACGAAGGCGCGCGCCAGCGCGGCAGCGGCCGCCTCACGCTCGGCGACACGCGCACTGCCGATCCATCTGAGAAAATGCCTGATGACCATTTACGACTGCGCCCGACCCCGCTCCAACTGCCAGTGGACGCTAGAGAAAAATGGTTTACGAACGGTTCACCATGCCTTTTAACCGACCGGCAACCATAGCCGCAGGGAGGCTTTCCATGGCCGGGCTTTATCTGGAGGAATTCGAGGTCGGGCAGGTCATCCGCCACGCGCTGACCCGTTCGGTGACGGAAAGCGACAATGTTCTGTTTTCCGTCATGACCATGAACCCGCAGCCGCTTCACATCGATTTCGACTACGCGGCGAAGTCGGAATGGGGCAAGCCTCTGGTCAATTCGCTGTTCACGCTCGGCCTGATGATCGGCATTTCGGTGCACGATACTACCCTCGGCACGATCGTCGCCAATCTCGGGATGACCGATACATCGTTCCCGCACCCGGTTTTCCACGGCGACACGATCCGCGTCGAGACGGAAATCCGCTCGGTGCGCGAATCAAAGTCGAAGCCGGACCGCGGCGTGGTCGAGATGGAACATCGCGCCTACAACCAGCACGGCGATCTCGTCGCCCGCTGCCTGCGGCAGACGATGGTTCAGAAAAGGCCCGCCTGATGCGCTCGCTGCTGTTCGTCCCCGGCGATTCGGAGCGCAAGCTCGCCAAAGGCCTGTCATCCGGCGCGGATGTTCTGATCGTCGATCTGGAGGATTCCGTTGCGGCCGAAAACAAGGCGGCAGCGCGGGAGATCGCGGCCGCCTTCATCGTATCGGCAACCGAAGGGCCGGCGATCTATGTGCGGGTCAACGATCTGTCGACCGGCCTGACCGACGACGACCTCACCACCGTTATGAAAGCCGCTCCCGCCGGCATCATGCTGCCGAAATCCAACAGCGCCGACGATGTCGGACGGCTGGCGGTTCGATTGCGTGTGCATGAGGCGGAGAACGGACTTGCCGACGGCATCACGAAGATCATCCCGATCATCACAGAGACGCCGCTGGGCACGCTGAACGCTGCCACCTACCGCCACGCCGGCGCGCGGCTCGCCGGCCTGACCTGGGGTGCGGAGGATTTGTCGGCGGAGATCGGCGCGGCGG
>JAEWFU010000254.1 GCA_023388675.1 Pseudomonadota bacterium
AAGAACGGAAAGCGCTCGATGGTCTTCGCCATGTTTTCCGAGCATTTCGACTGGAACAGGTAAACAGGGCAGACAAGGCCCGGATACGTCCGCGAAGGCATAGCCTGCTCCGACCCGAATATGCGGCTATAGAAACCGGTATGCTCCTCCTTGATCGCCGTCAGGCAGTAATCGACATCGAAATAGGAGCAGGCCGCCACGGCCAGGCGCAAGGTCACATAAGGCAACGCCTTGAAGGCGCGGGAAAACTCGCTGTCGGCCGCAAAGCGGCTTGGATCGATGAACGTCTCGCCGTCTGCCAGCCGAGGCTTCAGTACGTCGCCGAAGACCTGCACGCTCGGCGAAACCGGCATCTGCGGGTGGACGTGGTGAACCCGGATCGTACTTGCCAGCTCTCCGTCTATGAAGATGCCGAACCGGTAGGAATTGGGCAGGTCGTCAAACTCGTCCTCGACGATGCGTGTCGACGAACCCGTAATCATCCCGCTTGCCAGATAAGCATCGTAGCGCAGGCGGTAGATAGCCTCGATGTCTTCGCCGCTTTCGCAGCGCCGATACTCTACATGCTCAAGCAGTGCAGATACGCTTCTGGAGAAGCTGGATTCTTCCGGTTGCGCAGCAGAATCCGCACTCTCCGCCGCATTCGAAAGCGGTACTACTCGTGACTCCATCATACCCCCGCCAACTGGTCACGTTACTCGACCAGTTTAACGGTACATTAACCTAGAGGTGAGTAAAGGCGAAAATCCGAGCCACACTGTTTACCGAAAGTTAACCTTAAGAAACGGTTAACGTGGTGTTTGCGTGAAATGCGTGAGCAGGGCTTAGCTACCGGAAGCAGACAGCGAAGCGTTGATCTGGCTGGCGAAGGGCCATGTGGTTGTCGACATCGTGTCGATGCCCGAAGCCGTTAGCGCGGAGCCGAACAGGAAACCCTGGACGAGATCCGGCTTCACGTCCAAAGCCAGCACCTTCAACTGGTCGAAGGTCTCGACGCCCTCGACCGTCACTGCGAGACCCAGCGGACGCGACAGGTTGACCACGCCCTTGAGCAGTTCGAGCGAACGCTGGTTGCGCGTCACGTCGATAAGGAAGGACCGGTCGATCTTCACCTTATCCAGCGGCAGCGTGTGCAGATAGCTGAGGCTTGAATAGCCGGTGCCGAAGTCGTCCAGCGCAATGCGGACGCCCAGCGCCTTGAGTTGTTCGATGTAGGTACCGGTCTGTGACTTGTCGTCCAGCAACGCCGTTTCCGTGACCTCGATTTCGAGGCGGTGCGGTGCCAGGCCCGACTTCTCCAGCGCACGGCGCACCTTGACGATGACGCCGTCATTGCGGAAATCCTTGGCCGAGAGATTGACCGACACGCTGATCGGCTCGGGCCACTTGGTGCATTCCGCGGTAGCCGCTTCCAGCATGAAAGTGCTGATTTCGGAAACGATGCCCATCTCTTCCGCCAACGGAATGAACACCGCGGGCGAGATTGGGCCAATCTCGGGGTGATCCCAGCGGCACAATGCCTCGCAGCTCGCAATCCGCATCGTTTCCATCGAGACGATCGGCTGGTAGACGACCCGCAGCCCCCTGGTTTCCACGGCGTGACGCAAGTCCGCCTTCATTACCTGACGGTTGCGGAAAGCCTGATCCATAGCAGCTTCGAACAGTCGCCATCCGTTCTTGCCGTTTTCTTTGGCCTTGTAGAGAGCGAGATCCGCCTTCACGATCATCGCATCGACATCGGCGTCCCGGGCCGCCGCCAGAACCGCGCCGGCGCTGGTCTGGATTCGCAATGCATGACCGGCGACATCCACGTCGCCGTTCAGGCTGGAGAATATCTCGTCGAGCAGGGCAGGAAACGCCTCGGGCTCCTGAACGTCGTTGAAGAAGATCATGAATTCGTCGCCACCGAACCGGCTGACCCTTACATCGTCTCCAGAGAACCGATTCAGCCGCTCGGCAACGGCATAGATTAACCCGTCACCGACCGGATGCCCCAGCGTGTCGTTGACGCTCTTGAAGTCGTCTAGATCGAACACCGCCAATGCGACTTTCCGGTCCTGGGCTCCAGCGGCAACGGCTTCGGAAACCACCTCGTGGAAATAGGCCCGGTTCGGCAGTCCGGTGAGGCTGTCGTAACGCGCCATGAAACGGATACGCTCCTCCGCCTCGATACGGGCGGTCACTTCGTCGAAGGTGATGACGCCAAGCTCGTCATATCCTTCCCGCGCGGAGAATTCGAAGTAGCGGTTGTCGGTGAGCCGCAGAAGCACCTTGCGATCCTTGCCCTCCCGCAAGGCGCGGGTGAGCTGCGTTTCGGCATAGCGCGAATCCTTGAGGCTCAACACGCCTGCAGCCACGCCACGCATGAGCAGTCCCCGCAACGTCCGTCCCAGCAGCTTGTCGGGTTTACGAACGCCCATGAGGCTGGCGGCCTCCGCATTGGCCACCACCACCTTGCCTTCGGGGCTGAGCATTATCAGCCCGGAGGACATCGTATTGAGCGCGCGATCGAAACGCTGCGCGATCTGGTCCGCGCGTCTGTGGCCGATCACGGCGGAGAACAACACCTCCCGCACGCCCTTGGCGGTGCCCGAAATGATGAAGAAGAACGGAATGATCAGCAGGCCCAGCACCGCGTTGAACGGATCGGCGCGCATCAAGAGCCCGACGGCGATCGGAAGTACGAAGGTCAGCGAGAAGATCGCCACCATGCGCGGCGAGCCGTAGTTGCGGCCGGCCACGGTGACCATCGACCCCATCGTGACAGCGGTAGCCGACAGTTCGGCATAGGGATCCGGATAAAGATAGATCGCGATGAAGCAAAAGCTGCCGAGCGTGAGGCCCTGAACGCTGCCCTGGATGATGTATTCGCGCTCGCAGCGTTTCGCGCTTTCATAGTCGCGGATGACTGAATCCTTGACCACGCGGCGCATGCTGAAATAACGCCACACCCCGACCGATGCCAGCAGAACCGCCATCCACAAAAAGATGTCTTGGCCGGTCTTGATGTAGCACATGCCCGAAACGACCGCGTGACAGAACGCACCGATCAGCAACATGTGCACGTTGTCATACAACGAACGCACGAACTGAACGTACACGTCTCCGGGTACCTGGTCGGGCTTCACTCGGTTCATCTCGCGTGTCATCCAGTGTTTCTTGATGACACGCTTGCATTAAGAAAGACTTATGCGAGCAATCGTCCGCCTACGACCCGTTGTCGCAAGCATTTCTCCAAATGCAGCTAGGGTTGGCTATTCGGCTGCCTTCAGCGCCTCGTCCGACGATGACGTATCGAGGCGGGCGATTAGCCGCTGCCGCTCCTGAGCGGCCTTGCCGGCATTGGCCTGCTTCACATGGCCGTAACCGCGGATGATGGCCGGCACCGATGCAAGTGCCGTGGCCGCCTCGATCCGGCCAGGTGCCAGCGCCTGCCTGATCGTTTCCAGGTCGCCTTCGTACTCGCTAAGCAGTCGCCGCTCCATGCGGCGCTCTCCGCTGTAGCCGAAGATGTCAAACGCCGTGCCGCGCAAGCCCTTCAGGTTGGCCAGGATGGAGAGCCCCTTCATCATCCACGGACCGAAGCTCGACTTCTTCGGCCTGCCGTCGGCACCTTTGCGACCAAGTATGGGTGGCGCGAGGTGGAATTCGAGCCGGTCCCAGCTCTGGAACTGCCCGGCAAGCTGCTTCTGGAACGCGCCATCGGTGTAAAGCCGCGCGACCTCGTATTCGTCCTTGATCGCCATCAGCTTGAAGAGGTTCCGCGCGACGGCTTCGCTGACGGCGGTCGAGCCCGGCACCGCGCGATCCTCCGCTGCGCGCATGGCCTGCACCGCTTCCAGATAACGCACCGCATAGGCGCGGTTCTGATATTCGGCGAGGAATGCGACACGGCGCTCGACGATCTCGTCCAGCGTCTCCGACAATTGTCGGCCGGCCGCCGCATTGCGCGACGATTCCACCAGCCTGCG
>JAEWFU010000266.1 GCA_023388675.1 Pseudomonadota bacterium
GCGCGATTGGCGTTCTGCTTGATGTTCATGATGTCGGGGAAGGACTGGTCCGAAGGCCGGTGGTTGGCCAGCAGCAGGTCCGACGCCATGATGATGGCGGTGAGCACATTGTTGAAATCGTGCGCGATGCCGCCGGCAAGCTGCCCCACTGCCTGCATCTTCTGGCTCTGGGCCATCTGGGCCTCGAGCGCCTTCTGCTCGGTGGTCTCGACGGCGTAGACGATCGCCGCTTCCTCTGCCCCTTCACCCGAACTGGCATCGGCAACGGCACTTACATAGAAGCGGATATGCCGCTCTTCGTTCTCCGGCAGCACCGTGTCGATGGGGGCAATGTCGGCCTGCCGCGCACGGGCGCTGGCCAGCGCTGTCTCGAAGGCCGCGCGGTCGCGCGGATGGATGACGGTCTCCAGCTTGATCCGACGATCGAGCATGTCGCGGTCCACGACGGTTGCGAACAGCGAGAGGAACGGCGCATTGGTGCGCAGGATCCTGCCGTCGCCATCGACGCCGGCGATCGCCATCGGCGTCGAATTGAAGAATCGCGTGAAACGCACCTCGGAGGCGCGCAGGTCCGCCGAGGCATCCTCGCCCTGGTTGCGGTTGAGCACGATGGTGCGCGACGGCCCCGGCGCGCCTTCACGGCTGGCGGTCACGCGGTGCATGAAGCGCACCGGCACCGCGGCGCCCGAAACCGTCGACAGATCGAGGTCGATCACGGCGTTGCGCGTCGAGCCCGGGTCGGCCTTGACGGAGTTGATCAGCGCCATGCCGTCGCCGGCCACGATCTGCGACAGCGTGGTCGCCCCCGGCGTGAAGCTGGCGAGGTCGATGCCCAGCCATTCGGCAAGTGTCGCGTTGATATAGGTGACCCGTCCCGAGGCGTCGGCCGCGAAGAACCCCGCAGGCGCGTGGTCGAGGTGATCGATCGCCTTCTGCAGGTCCAAGAAGAAGCGCTCCTGCTCGGCGCGCTCCGCAGAAATGTCGGCGATCTGCCAGGCCGACAGAGGCTGGCGGTAGCCCGGCACTTTAAACGTTCGCGCGCGCACGCGATACCAGTGCGCACCGGGTTCGGCCCCGGGCCGGACCGAGCCGTTCAGGCGGAATTCGCCATCGCCGGCAATGCCGTCGCGCAATCCTGCGGCAAGTCTGTAGACGGTCGGCGAAGCCTCGGGGCTGTCGGAGAGAAGACCCTCAATGGTGCGCACGTCGGCCGCGGAAGTCGCGCCCGTCATGTCGGCATAGGCGCGGTTGGCATAGATCACCCTGCCCTTGATATCGGCGACGATCAGCCCCTGCCCCATCGTGTCGACGAAGGCGCGCGACAGCTCGTCCGCAGTCGAGCGCGGCGCGACGTGGATGAACCCGATTGCCGCCGTGAACAGGAATCCGACGCCGATCATTGCAAGCACGCCGAGGAGGCCCAGCAGGAACGGGTCGCCGAGCCGGTCGCGGAAGATCGTGAAGATCAGCGCCGCAAAGATCAGCACCACGATGAAGATGAGCAGTCGGGTTATCGCGCCGGGGCGCGTGCTCTGGTCAACGATCGGTGCGGGGCGGGTTTCGCCGCCGGTTTGTGTCGCCATTCGTTTCCTGCCTGCCATGACCGCGCGGCCCAAGGATCGGTCCGGCATACATCATGGCTGTCTGCAACTGCAAGGGCGGTGGCGCGGCGGTCCACGCTTCATGCCGATGCCGGCATGTTTCGCTCAAGTTTCACCGGGAAACCGGCCCGCCAGCCGGACGGCGGCGCTTGCCGCAGCCAACTGCGCCGTCTACTGTTTGCGCCGGCAGGGTCCAGGAGAAGCACGCGGCCGGTAAGCGGCAGTAAAGGGAATGCGACATGCAGGCATGGTTGGAGAGTGTGGCCGGTCCGGATTATGCGCCGGCACTGATGTGGACCGTGGTGGGCCTCATCGTTCTACTGGTTCTGCTGATCGTGATCCGGATCGTACGCGGCTTCACATTCGGCACGTTCGTCGCCGGTGGGCGCAATCGCAAGGCGCGCCTCGCCGTGATGGATGCCACCGCCGTCGACAGCCATCGGCGGCTGGTGCTGGTGCGGCGTGACGATGTCGAGCATCTGATCCTGATCGGCGGACCGAGCGACGTTGTCGTGGAGCAGAACATCCGGCTCCTGCCGCCGGCGCGCAAGGCGGAAGAGATGTCCGTGGTCGCGCAGCCGCCTGCCGCCCCTGCCCAGCCTGTGGTCGAGCGGCCTCGCGTGCCGCAAACGGAACCGGCCTTCCGCGCCGCGCCACCGCGCCAGCAGCAACCCGTGCCGCAGAGGGCGCCGATCCCCGAACCCGCGCCTGCTGCCCCGGAACCCGAGCCGCGGTTCCCTGCTTCTTCGTCCAACGGTCCCGCCGCGCCGCAGCCTCAGCAGCCGGCACAACCTTCGTTCCCACCCGCGCCCACGCCGACCGTTCAGACACTTCGGCCGGTCGTTGCCGAACCCGTGCCGGAAGCGGCGCCGCATCAGCCACAATCGGCAAGGGTAGACGACCTCGACGACGCCCTGCTCGAGGAACTACAAGTCACGCTGGACAGCGACCAGCGTCGTCCGGCTACCGTCAGCCCGGAAATCTCGCTCGACGACGAGATGAGCAGGCTGCTGGGAGATCTTTCCGGCAAGCGGTGAAGACCGAAGGCATCATGTGCCGGAAGGCCTCCTCCGCCACGTCGACGCAAGACGAAAAAAAAAGCGGCTTCAAGCCGCTGAGTGTCTTGCCTTAATCGTCGCGGTAAACCTTCTCGCGACGCTCGTGGCGCTCCTGCGCTTCGATCGAAAGCGTCGCGATCGGCCTCGCGTCGAGCCGCCGCAGCGCGATCGGCTCGCCGGTTTCCTCGCAGTAGCCATAGGTGCCTTCGTCGATCCGCTGCAACGCCGCGTCGATCTTGGAGATCAGCTTGCGCTGGCGATCGCGCGCGCGCAACTCGATCGCACGGTCCGTCTCGGATGAGGCACGGTCGGCGAGATCGGGAAGGTTTGCGTTTTCCTGCTGCAGGATTTCGAGAGTTTCGCGCGCTTCGCGCAGTATGTCGCTTTTCCAGGTAATCAGCTTTGCCCGGAAATAAGCCTTCTGACGCTCGTTCATGAACGGTTCGTCTTCGGTGGGGACGTAATCGGCTTGAACGGTAGTTGACATTCGACTCAATCCCAAAACTTCAGTCCGGGCGCCTATATATTCGCGGGTCAGGGGCCGCACAAGCGCAAAGACAAGGGCATTCACGCATTTGTCAAAGCGATTCGCTCGGCCTCCAACAATGCCGCAATGCCTGCTTACACTGCGGTTTCGCAACGCCACCGGCGCGGAATCCTATCCCTTGGGTGGAGTTGCGCGACATCGGCCGGGCGGCTAAATCCGAACGGGTGGGCCCGGTTTCGCCATTCCGGCAGGGTCGGAACGGTGAGGTTTCCATGTCCCGGCTCTATCTCCTGCGCCACGCGAAGGCAAAATGGGCCGAGCCCGGCTCTCGCGACTACGACCGCGCTCTGGAGCTCTCCGGCAAGGCCGATGCCGACAACATCGCCGCCTCCATGCTGCTTGCGGGCCACATGCCGGACCGCGTGCTGTGCTCCGGCGCCAGGCGTGCGCGCGAAACCTGGGAGGTCGCCTCGCGGCATCTTCTGGTGGCCGATGTCCGCTACATGGATGAACTCTACAGTTCGGATGCCACCGGCTATCTCGACATCATCCGCAGCGCCGGCGACGGCTCCGTGCTGGTCGTCGGCCACAACCCGATGATGGAGGACCTTGCCATAGCGCTGTCGCGCGGTGGCGAGAAAGTCGCACTGGCAACCTTAGCTGGAGGCTTTCCCACCTGCGGGCTGGCGGTGATCCGGTTTTCCACGCCGCTTGACGCCATCGCGCCGGAAGACGGCTATCTGGAGGAGTTCGTCGCTCCGCGCGACCTGTGATGATCGGCGCTCGCCCAACTCACGTGATATTGCCGACGGCCCTTTTCAATCCGGGCTTGCAGCACCTATATCGGCGTCCATGAGCACGAGACATTCTCCTTGGCTGCCCTGACAACCATCGGCGACGAAGCGCGCATAGCGCTCGACACGCTGACCGGCCGGGCGGCGGGGCTGGTCTCGCCGTCGTTGCGGCTCGGCGTTACGGGTCTGTCGCGCGCCGGGAAGACGGTTTTCATCACCGCGCTGGTTCACAACCTGGTCCATGGCGGCCGGCTGCCGCTCTTCGACGCGCAGAAAAGCGGGCGCATCTCGCGCGCCTATCTCGAACACCAGCCGGACGATGCCGTGCCGCGCTTCCAGTACGAGGATCATGTCGCGGCCCTCGTCGACCAACGGATCTGGCCGGATTCCACCCGCGCGATCTCCGAACTGCGTCTGACCATCGATTACGAATCCGCATCGGGGTGGGGACGGCTGTTTTCGCGCGGGCGGCTGTCGCTGGACGTCGTCGACTATCCCGGTGAATGGCTGCTCGACCTGCCGCTTCTCGGCAAGGACTATGCCGATTTTTCCCGCGATGCCTGCGACCTCGCCCGGCTGCCGGTGCGCGCGGACCTTTCCGCGGAGTGGGCGGCGCTCGCAGGCGCCGTCGACCCCGATGCACCGGCCGACGAGATGACCGCGCGGCGGCTGGCCGAGAGCTTCGCCGCCTATCTCAAGGCCTGCAAGGAGGACGAGCGGGCACTGTCGACCCTGCCGCCCGGCCGGTTCCTGATGCCCGGCGACCTCGAAGGCTCCCCCGCGCTGACGTTCTCACCCCTGCCGGAACTCGGTGGTGAACGGGCCAGGCCCGGCTCGCTGCGGGCAATGATGGAACGGCGCTACGAGGCCTACAAGACACATGTCGTGAAACCGTTCTTCCGCGAGCATGTCGCGCGGCTCGACCGGCAGATCGTGCTGATCGACGCCATGCAGGCGCTGAATGCCGGCCCCGAAGCCATAGCCGACCTGGAGCGCGCGCTCACCGAGATTCTCGCCTGTTTCCGGCAGGGCCGCGGCAACATGCTGACCGGTCTGTTTTCCCGACGCATTGACCGCATTCTGATCGCAGCCACCAAGGCCGATCACATTCATCATGAAAGCCACGACCGGCTCCAGGCTATCGTGCGTCGGCTCGCCGACCGGGCGATCGAGCGCGCGAGTTTTTCCGGCGCGGAGGTCGACGTGCTCGCCATGGCGGCTGTGCGTGCCACGCGCGAGGGCACGGTCAAGCAGGGCCGCGACACCCTTCCAGTCATCATCGGCACGCCTATCGCCGGTGAACGAATCAATGGCGACACCTTTGATGGTGAAACCGAAACGGCGATATTTCCCGGTGACTTGCCTGAAAAAGCTGATGCCGCGTGGAAAGATTCCGGGAACGGAAACGCCGACATTGCCCCGATCCGGTTCGTGCGCTTCCGTCCGCCGAAGCTGGAGAGAACCGCCGAGGGCCTGACCCTTTCGCTCCCCCACATCAGGCTCGACCGCGCCCTGCAATTCCTCATCGGGGACCAGCTCGCATGAAGGAACCAAGACGCCCCGCGGCCTTCCGCATCGAGCCGGCGAGCAAACCGGAACCCCGCCCCAAGACCGATGCACCGCGCGCGCCCCGCGCCGTGAAGGCCGAAGCGGCGGTCGTCACGCCCGCCGAGATCGATATTTTCGACGAGCCGGAAGCCGCGATCGCGGAGCCACCGCCGGCCTCACCGCCGCGCAAGCGTTCCAGGCTCGGCGCGATCTTCATCGCCGCGCTCGGCATCCTCGTTTCGATGGCTTTCGGGCTGTGGACGGAAAGCCTGATCCGCGAACTCTTCGCGCGTTCCGACTGGCTCGGATGGCTTGCCGCCGGCGTTGCCACGGTCGCGGCTCTCGCGCTGGCCGTGATCCTTGCGCGCGAGCTGGTGGGTCTCGCCAGACTAAATTCCGTGGAATCATTGCGGCGGCGTGGCGCCGACGCGCTTGCCCGCAACGATGGCCGGGAGGCCCGAAAGGTGGTGAGCGAACTGACACGCTTCGTCTCTGCAAGACCGGAGACGGCCGCCGGCCGCCGCGCGCTTGCCGAACTCGAGGACGATGTCATCGACGGCACGGACCTTGTCCGCCTCGCCGAAAGGGAACTGCTGGTGCCGCTCGACGCCCGTGCACAGACGCTGATCCTCGACGCGGCCAAGCGCGTCTCGGTCGTCACCGCGGTCAGCCCGCGGGCGCTCGTCGACATCGCCTATGTGCTTTTCGAGGCCGGCCGTCTGATTCGGCGACTGGCCGAACTTTACGGCGGACGTCCTGGCACTCTGGGTTTCATCCGGCTGGCGCGCGACGTGCTTGCCCATCTGGCCGTTACCGGCGCGATTGCGGCGGGTGACGAGTTTGTCCACCAGATCGTCGGCCAAGGGCTGGCCGCGAGGCTTTCGGCCAAGCTCGGCGAAGGCGTTGTCAACGGCATGATGACGGCGCGAATCGGCGTTGCGGCCATGGAAACGGTGCGCCCTCTGCCCTTCAGCGCAGCGAGACGGCCGGGTATGACCGATTTTCTCGCGGCTCTCACGACTTTTGTGCGCAGGAAGAACACACCGGAAACCAAAAGCGGCGAATGAACTTGCGTCTTTTCGCGCCTTCGACCATTCTCCGCGCAGAGACGGGTAGACGAAGCGTTAACCATTCTTCGCCATGGTTTGCCTCGCTGTCCCAGTCAAGCTGTAGCCGGGTGTCCCGATGATCGCACGCGCATTTCTGACCGCATTCCTGCCGCTTGCGGCTGCCTCCTTGGTTGCTGCGCCCGCGCTTGCGTCCGAGAAGGACAAGCGCTTCTTCAGCAAGGTTCAGGGTGAATGGTCCGGGCCGGGCGAGATCGTGGCAGGCAAATACAAGGGCACCCGCTTCAACTGCAACTTCAAGGGCGCAACGCCTGACGGCAAGCTCGGCATGTCGCTCGATGGCGGCTGCCGCGTCGGCCTGTTCACGCAGAAGATGTCCGCCAGCATCGAGCATAAAGGCCGACAGGGCTATCGCGGCACCTTCATGGATGGCGCGCTCGGCGAAGGGCTCGACGTCGTCGGCGGTGATGTCAGCAACGGCAAGGTAGTGCTGACGCTCAACCGCAACCAGTTGAACGGCGCCATGCTGGCCCGCCTGCCTGACGACGACACCATGCACGTCACCGTCTCTGTCAAGGTCGACAAGCAGATGGTGCCCGTCATCGGCATGAACCTGAAGCGTGTGGATACCCGCGCAGTCGGTTCGGTCAGCAACCGCTGATTCTCCTCGGAAGGGCTGTCCTCCCGGCTTTCGGCTGCCTATTCCCTCTCGTCCGTCATCCGCATACTAATAGCTCCTGATACCACGCGCGGAGCGGTTCCGCGCAAACGTCGGGAGACAAGGCATGGCGGCCGAAGCAGCGCATCACGGTGTCGATCTCATTCCGGTGGTGGCGCTGCTCGCCGCAGGCGTCGTGGCGGTTCCGCTGTTCAAGCGCTTCGGCCTCGATTCCGTCCTCGGCTATCTGGCGGCCGGCCTCGTGATCGGCCCCTTCGGCATCGGGCTGTTCAGCGATCCCGAGACGATCATCAGCGTCGCGGAGCTCGGCGTCGTCATGTTCCTGTTCGTAATCGGCCTCGAAATGCAGCCGTCGCGGCTGTGGAGCCTGCGCGGCGAAATCCTCGGGCTGGGCGTCCTGCAGGTCGGGGCGTGCGGCCTGCTGCTGACCGGTGTCGGAATCCTGCTCGGATATGACCCCGCCGTGGCGTTCGTCTTCGGTGTCGGCTTCGTGCTGACTTCGACTGCAATCGTATTCCAGGTGCTCAACGAACGCGGTGACCTTTCGACCCCGAAGGGCCAGCGCATAGTCTCGATCCTGCTGCTGGAAGACCTAGCTATTGTGCCGCTGCTGGCCTTCGTCGCCTTCATCGCGCCGGGGTCGGGCGAGGCGGAGGCCGGGTCGCGCTGGGTGTCGATCGCGATCGCATTGGGCTCGATCGCCGGTCTCGTGCTGGTCGGACGTTTCCTGCTCAACCCGCTGTTTCGCATACTTGCGCAGGCCGGCGCGCGCGAAGTGATGACGGCAGCAGCATTGCTCGTGGTGTTGGGCTCGGCGCTCGCCATGCAGCTCGGTGGCCTGTCGATGGCAATGGGTGCGTTCCTTGCGGGCGTGCTCCTGTCGGAATCGACATTCCGTCATCAGCTCGAAGCCGATATCGAGCCATTCAGGGGCATCCTGCTGGGGCTCTTCTTCCTCGGCGTCGGCATGGCGCTCGATTTGAGCATCATCGCCCAGAACTGGGGTTTGATCGCGACCGCCGTTCTGGCGTTCATGATCGTCAAGGCGATCGGCATCTATGTCGTTGCGCGGCTGCTCAGGACGAGCCATGCAGAAGCAATGGAGCGTGCCGTCATCATGGCGCAGGGCGGCGAATTCGCTTTCGTGCTTTACGCGACCGCCGCCAATGTCGGGCTCATCGACGCTGCGGTCAACGCGATCTTCACCTCGACCGTCATCGTTTCGATGGTGCTGACACCGTTCGCGATGATGGCGCTGAAGCGCCTGACCCCGGAGCCTGAACAATCCATGGATGGCATCGAAGTCGCTCATGACATGCGCGGCAGCGTTCTGGTGATCGGCTTCGGCCGCTTCGGCCAGATCGTCAGCCAGCCGCTGCTTTTGCGCGGCGAAGAAGTGTCGATCATCGACGATGACGTCGAAATGATCCAGGCGGCGGCCGAATTCGGCTTCAAGGTCTATTACGGCGACGGCACGCGGCTCGACATCCTGCACGCCGCGGGCGCCGAACATGCCAAGGCCATCCTCGTCTGCGTGGAAAAGCCCGAGGCGGCGCTGCGCATCGTCGAACACATAAAGGCCGAGTTCCCGCTGGCAACCGTCATGGCGCGCGCGTTCGATCGCGGCGCGGCGATAGAGCTCATCAAGGCCGGCGTCGACTACCAGATACGCGAAACCCTGCATTCGGCATTCGCCTTCGGCCGTGCCACGCTGGAGAGGCTGGGCGTGCCCGACGAAGAGGCCGACGAGTTGATGGATGAGGTGCGCCGCCGCGACGCGGAACGGCTGGAAATCCAGGTGGTCGGCGGCATCTATGCGGGCAACCAGCTTCTCAAGGGAAACCAGCCGACGCCGGCCCCGCTGACGACACCGCGCCGCGAAGGCAGCGCCGGAAACGAGGAAGCCGCCGAGGCAATCCGGAAAACGGCGGCAGGTGAAGAAGCCGCGCCGGGCTGATTGCGGCCCGCCGGGCTTCAGACGGCCTGCCACCAGCCGACGCCACCCGGCAACCGCTCGATACCGGCCTTGTCCGCGGCGGCAAGCCGTTCGGCTGCCGTGCCGCCGTTGACGTCGACGTCCGGCGCGATCTCGGACAACGGCGCCAGCACGAAGGCGCGCTCGTCCATGCGCGGATGCGGCACCTGCAGCCCCTCCTCCTCGATCCGCTCACGGCCGAACAGCAGAATATCCATGTCGATGACGCGAGGCCCCCAGCGCTCCACACGCACGCGCTTGAGCGCACGCTCCGTTTCAAGGCACAGGTCGAGCAGCGCGCGCGGCGACAGCGTCGTATCGACGGCGGCGACCGCGTTCAGGAAATCGGGCTGGTCGGTCTTCCCCCAGGGCGGCGTACGATAAAGCGACGAGACAGCCGCTACCGCAACCGCCTCATGCGCATCGAGCGTGCGCAGCGCCGACGCCATTGCGGCCGCCGGGTCGCCGAGATTTCCGCCAAGCCCGAGATAGGCCCGGGTGCTTCCTGGTGTTTCGTTCATGCGGAAAACCCCGGAAGTTGCCGGCTTTCAGCCCTGCTGCGGCCAGACAACCGTGACCTCGACATGATCGAGCACTCCGGGCACGGGTGCGTTCGGCTTGCGAACGGTGATCTCCGCGCGGCGGATTTGCGGGAATTTGCGGCAAAGGGCCTTGGCGACGTCGAGCGCGAGCGCCTCGATCAGGAAGCGCCGTTTCCCGGTGACGATCTTCTCGATCTCGATGAAGGCAACGCCGTAATCGACTGTTGCTTCTATCGAATCGCTCTCCAGCGCGGTATCCGGCACTACGTCCAGGATCGCGTCGACATAGAAGCGCTGGCCGAGCTTTTCCTCCTCGTCCAGCACGCCGTGGCGGGCGAAAAAGGCGCAGTTCTTCATCCGGATCGTATACATCGACATTCCTCCGCGCCGTCAGCCGCCAGCATCCCTGCCCGCCGTCACGCCGCGCGCGACCATAGCATCGGCGAAGCGCAACGCGTCCTTGTTGATTGCGACATCATGCACCCGAAAAATGACGGCACCCTGCAGCCGCAGGATCACGCTGGTGGCCGCCGTTCCTGCGCCCCGTTGGTCAGGTTCCCGCCCCGTCACCGCACCCACAAAGCGTTTTCGCGACGTCCCTGCCAGCCACGGCCGCCCCAGCGAGGACAACTCGCTGAAACGCGCCATCAGGTCGAGATTCTCCTCCGGCGTCTCCTTCGCAAAGCCAAAGCCCGGGTCGAGCAGTATCCGCTGCTCGTCCACCCCCGCCTCTCGCGCGATCTCCAGCGAACGCGACAGGAAAGCGATCTGGTCCTCTATGGGATCGGCAAGCTTGCTGCGCTCGCGCCCCGTATGCATCACCACCAGCCCCGCCCCGGTATCGGCAGACACGCGCGCGATGCCGGGCTCGCGCTGCAAGCCCCATACATCGTTGACGATATGCGCGCCGGCCGCCACGGCAAGCCGGGCGGTCTCCTCGCGATAGGTGTCGACCGAAATCAGCACGTCGCCGGTGGCGAGAGCCTCGATGACCGGAAGGATGCGGTCCTGCTCCTCCGCCGGCGACACGGATGCGCCGCCCGGGCGCGTCGATTCTCCGCCGACATCGATGATCGAGGCGCCTTCTTCGGCCATGCGTCGTGCCCGGGCCAGCGCGGCATCGATTTCAGCGTAGCGCCCGCCATCCGAAAAACTGTCCGGCGTGACGTTCAGCACCCCCATGATCCGCGCCTCGGGCCCGAGTTCGAGCGAGCGTCCGTGAGCGAGTTGCCAGATATAAGGTTCGAACATCTGCGTTTCCGGGGAAATGCCTTGGACGCGTTTTGAGGCCGACCGACAGCAAATGCAATGTGTTATCGCCAACATTGCGCGGTCTGGCTCTGTGCTGCGATAACGGCCTCGTTACGAAGCAGTGCGACAATGTCGATTGCCTGGTTCCTGTGGCTGGCTCACAGTGCCGTTCGATAAGGAGACGCAATGAAGAAGCTTGTCCTCGCCGCCGGCATCGTGGCGCTTGCCAGCCTGCC